>JBFWLD010000046.1:0-11590 GCA_050252315.1 Bdellovibrionales bacterium | reverse complement strand
GACGGCCTGAAGAAAGGCGGCTTTTTTGCCGGTACTCTCGATTACATGGATTTCTTCAACGCCTAAAATCGAAAGGACCAAGGCGGGAAAGCCTGCGCCGGAGCCTAAATCGACCAGCCTTTTTGTCCCTTTTGGGAGAAGGGGGAGAAGCTGCGCGGAATCCAGCATATGGCGCGTCCAGACGGCCTGTAGCGTGCTGGCGGCGACTAAGTTGAACTTTTCGCTCCACATGAAGAGAAGCTCTGTATAGCGCTCTAAACGCCGTGGGGCTCCATGTGGAACTGGTAGCTGGGACCAAGGGGGCGCATCAAACACCGGAACCGGGGGGAGGGCCGCCATCAGACCGTTTCCTGCGCGTGGCGGCGTTTGGCATAACGGAGCAGGGCGACTACCGCTGCCGGGGTCACGCCGGGAATGCGTCCGGCAGCGCCTAGCGTTGCGGGCTTGACCTGTTTAAGCTTCTGGCGGATTTCGTTCGACAGGCTACCGATCGCGTCATAGTCCAAATCCTCCGGCAGATGAAGCTCTTCATCCTTACGATAGGCCCGAATATCAGCCTCCTGGCGCTGGATATAGCCGCTATAGGCACTTTCTATCTCCAATTGCGAGGCGATGGACGGGGCTAAAGAGCGCAATTCCGGCCAAAATCCCGACAAACGATCCATCGTGACGTCTTGATAGGCTAAAAGCTGCGAAACCGAGCGCTTTATGCCGTCCTGATTAATCTTAAAGCCTGCCTGAGACAGCTCTTGTGGTGTGGCTTTCAGGGTTTGGGCGAGGGTACGCGCCGCGTCTAGGGCCTCCATTTTGGCCTCAAAGGCTTTTTGGCGGGCAGGGCCCACGCAGCCAAGGCCAATCCCGCGCTGGGTCAGCCTTTGATCGGCATTGTCCGCCCGCATGGTCAGACGATATTCCGCACGGGAGGTAAACATCCGGTAGGGCTCGTTCGTTCCTTTGGTGATCAAATCGTCGATCATAACCCCGATATAGGCTTCGTCGCGGCCCAGCGTAAAGGGCGGACGGCCTGCCAATTTGAGCGCCGCGTTCAGCCCGGCCATGAGGCCTTGACCTGCGGCTTCCTCATACCCCGTCGTGGCGTTGATCTGTCCCGCAAAATAGAGGTTTCCAACGCGCTTGGTTTCCAAGGTAGCGCGTAGCTCGCGAGGGTCGCAAAAATCGTACTCCACCGCATAGCCGTAACGCAGAATCTCAACGTTTTCGAGGCCTTTCATCATATGCAACATGGCATATTGAACGTCTTTGGGCAGCGAAGTTGAAACCCCGTTCGGATAGACCGTATCGTCTTCCAGACCCTCCGGCTCCAAAAAAACCTGATGGCGCTCGCGGCTTGCAAACCGGACGATTTTATCCTCAATCGACGGGCAATAACGCGGGCCGATCCCCTGAATTTGGCCCGAAAAAAGCGGCGCGCGGTGGAAATTCGAACGGATCAGCTCATGCATTTCCGGGGTCGTATGGGTGATGCCGCAGGCAACCTGTGGGGTTGTAATCTGTGTCGTCATCGTAGAAAAAGGATCAGGCGGCGTGTCGCCTTCCTGCTTTTCAAGGACATCCCAGTTGATGGATTTGGACGAAAGCCGAGCCGGGGTGCCTGTTTTTAACCGCCCCAGATCAAAGCCCAAACGCCGCAATGCCGTTGAAAGTCCGACCGATGGAGGCTCGTTTACGCGACCGCCAATGGTCTTTTCGTCGCCTGTATGCATCAGCCCGTTTAAAAAGGTCCCGACCGTAATAATCACGGCCCGGCCATAGCAAATCGTGCCGTCAAGCCCGGTCACCGTAAAAAGGCCGTTGGTTTTGTCTTTGGTTAAATCTTCAACCAAACATTCAATAACCGTCAAATTGTCTTGGGCAAAAAGGGCTTCGCGCATGGCCTTGCGATAAAGAGCCCTATCCGCCTGACACCGGTGTCCGTGAACCGCCGGGCCTTTGCTGCGATTTAAAACCCTGAACTGAATGCCTGCCGCATCGGCGACACGCCCCATCAGCCCGTCCAGCGCGTCAATCTCGCGCACCAACTGACCTTTTCCCAACCCGCCAATGGCAGGATTGCACGACATTTCGCCTAAGGTCGCAAAAGAAAGCGTGGCTAAAAGCGTTTTTGCACCCATGCGGGCGGACGCGCCTGCGGCTTCGGCTCCGGCATGGCCGCCGCCGACTACGATTACGTCATAAACATCTTGTTCGGAATATCCCATCAATGCCCCCTTCCGGTGCCGGACGGGTATATAAAATTATGAAGGCGAAAGCAATTAAGACGGAAAGGAGAGGGGCTCTGTTCAACGAACTTTTATATTTTTTAATAAATTATTAATCTTTTTTTTGCGTGCCGCTTACTTGTTTTTTACTCATTCTGGCGTAAAACCGCCTTATGTTTACCTTTCGTCGCCATTCCCTTCGCCGAAAAGAGGACCTACGGACGAGGCGTCGTCCCGTGGATGAAAATTTTATTCCCGTGATGCCGCAGGCTCATCGGTTCGTTTCACGCGACGGTCGAACCAATATTCTCAAACAAGGCATTTTGCGTCGCCAACCTGCGGACTGGTATCACCATCTTTTGACCATGTCGCGGCCCGGCGTTTTTACGGTTTTGACGTTTGCCTATATTCTTATCAATCTGCTGTTTGCTTGTCTTTACAGGCTGGACCCTAGCGGATTCGAAGGTCATCCTTTAACGTCGTTTTTCGATTATTTCTTCTTTAGCAGCCACATTTTTTCAACGATCGGCCTTGGCCGCACGTTTCCGCATAGCTCTTATATCAATTCGCTGGTCACCATGGAGGCCTATATAGGCTGGTGCTCGTTCGGTCTGATTACAGGGCTTTTATTCAGTCGTTTTTCGCGACCTACCGCGCGGCTGATTTTTAGCCATTTTTCGACCATCGAACCTTATGACGGCAAACAGGCTCTTGTCTTTCGGGCGGCAAACCGGCGTGGCAACATGCTTCTGCACGGCTCCATCAATGTCAGCCTTGCGCGAAATGAAAAGACGTTGGAAGGGTTGCCTATCCGTCGCGTGTATGAATTGCCCCTGCTGCGCAGTCAAAGCACCTTTTTCAACCTGACGTGGACTGTGCGTCATGTCATCGACGAAAAAAGCCCGTTATATGGGCAAACGCCAGACATGCTGCGGGAAAATGAAACCGAAATCGAAGTGCTTTTATCCGGCACCGATGATGCTTTCGGTCAAACAGTTCACGGACATTTTGCCTATAATTACGATGAGATTCTGTTCGATCATCGTTTTACCAATATGTTCCGTCGCAACGACAAGGGCCAACCGGTTATCGACTTTTCTAAATTCGACTCCGTTGAAAAAATTAAACTGCCGGAGCCTGAACCCGATAAAAAAGAAGCCTCACTTCCCGATACAAAATGAGCTGAAAATCACGTCGAGCAACTCCTCGACATCGACCGTTCCTGTAATGCGGCCTAAAGCACGGACCGCCAGTCGCAAATCTTCCGCGCATAATTCAATCTGGGGCGCGGCAAGGGCGCGCCGTAGATGATCCTGACATTCCTGTAAGGCCACACGGTGGCGCACACGCGTCAAAGCGGGCCCCGCATTTCCGGTAAATCGTTTTTCAATTTCCTCAATGAGTTTTTGAATCAACGTCTCCAAACCTTCGCCTGTTTGGGCGGAAACGGGGAGGGAGGGCTCTTGGATTTTGAAAGAAGCCAGATCGCTTTTATTGATAACGAGAAGCGCGCTATCGTCGATCAAAGAAAGCGTTGTTTCATCGGCGGGAGAAGAAACGCTGCCGTCAAAAACTAGGATTTTCAAATCCGCTTGCTCGGCACGGGCCAACGCACGGCGCACACCTTCGCTTTCAATCGCGTCGGCGGTTTCACGAAGGCCTGCCGTATCGGCAAGCGTCACCGGATAACCTCCCAGATCAAGCTGGACTTCGATAATATCGCGCGTCGTACCGGGAAGAGGCGAGACAATCGCAGCTTCACGCCGAGCCAGCGCGTTCAACAGGCTGGATTTTCCGGCGTTCGGCGCGCCGAGGAGCGCTACGGTAAAGCCTTCACGCAGACGTTCGCCGCGATGGTTGTCGTTTAGGTGTTTGTCGATTTCCTGCGCCAATTGGGCGATGGATTCCCTGCGGCCTTCGGAAATATCCGAGGGTATTTCCTCATCGGCAAAGTCAATTTCCGCTTCGATATAGGCTAAATTATGTGTGAGGCGCTCGGCCCAGCCTGTATATAACCGCCCCAATTCACCGTCCATTTGGCGTAGGGCCTGACGGCGTTGCGCGGCGGTTTCCGCATCGACTAAATCGGCTATGCCTTCGGCCTCCGTTAAATCCATCTTGCCATTTTCATAAGCGCGACGGGAAAACTCGCCCGGTTCCGCTGGACGGATGCCGGGATAGGTACAAAGCTGTTCCACGACCGAATAGATGATCGAGCGACCGCCATGTACATGAAGCTCGACAACATCCTCCCCTGTGAAACTGTGGGGCGCTGGGAAAAAAACGACAAGCGCATGGTCGATGAGTTCCTTGGTACGATCATCGACAAGGTCCCGCAAACTGACCTTACGCGGGGAGGGGAGTTCGGAAGGAATTCCTATTTTTAAAAGAGCTTCACGCGCGTGCGGCCCGGAAAGCCGTATGACGGCAACACCAGCCTTCCCGGCTGCCGAAGCCAGAGCTACAATGGTTGACGTTTGAAAAGCCGACAAGTTTAGGCCGATTCCTTATTATTCATCGTCAGCATGCCCCCAGCCGTATTTACAACGCCCGACATCATAGATTGCATCTGATTCCAAAACATTTTTTGCAGCGATTCCGCGCCTTGCATGCCCGCAGGCATCCATGTTTGAACCATGGATTCCGGGCTCATCGCCTGAATGTTCTTTTTCATTTGCTGTTCAAGCTCTTCCATAACGGCTTTTTGCATCGGCTGCACGTCCGGCAGTCCCATGAAAGCGCGGGCTTCTTCTGGCGTGCAATCTACATTCACCGTGACTTTCATTCGCTGAACCTTTCCTTTGATGAGCTTGGGTGGTGGCTTACTATAAACGCTTCGTAGCCGGACTTCAACGCACCTGATAAAGGTCGCGCCTTTTCAAAAAATAGGTTACCTTTTTTTCATGACTCATGCTTCACGTTTTTATGCGGGCCTTATCGCTCTGATCGTCGCCCAATTCCTTTTCCTTTACGTTTATCTGGAGGCCGAAACCGCCATTCAGTTTTGGGACTACGCCATGTATGCCAACATGGCTTTGTCTTGGTTTTCCATGCCGTTGGGTTCCTTCTCTTTGGCTTTTTTTCAAAATAGTTTTTCTCAAAATTACAATTTGCTTTTCGCTATTCCTTCATATGTAGCGTTTTCCCTTTTTGAGCCTTCGCGCTTTGTTTTTATTCTAACCAATTTCGTTGTTTTCTTTTTGCCCTATCAAGCGGCCATAGGCCTCTTTTTAAAACGCGTTTTTGAGGTGCCTTGGTCAAAGGCTTTCTTTGGATCCTTTCTTTTTACATCCCTTTTTCCTCCGGCTTGGGCTCCGCTGCTTCAAGGCTATCCGGATCATGCCGCAGCGGCCTGTTTTCTTTTTGGTCTATCCTTTTTCCTCAAAGATAAAAAAACGGCTCTTTCCTTTTTGTGGATGGGGCTTTTTCTCGGGTTATCTATCGTCTTGCGTCGGCATTACGCCTATCCGGTTTTGTCGTCCCTGCTCGTTATATCTTTGTATGAACTTCATGCGTTGCGTCTGGCCTCCAAAGAAGCCGTTAAACAGCTCTTTCTTCAAAAGCTAGAAAATGGGGTTGTGGCCGGAGCCGCGCTTGTCGGCGTGGTGCTCTTATTCGAATATGCTTATGTCAGGCAGGTTCTTCAAACGAGTTATCTGGATCTCTATAAATCTTACGAAAAGACTCCGGGGGAGTTTATCCTTGTCCTGTTAAACCGGTCCGGGCTTTTATGGATAGGACTCGCGCTGGGCGGGTATGGTTTGGCGTATAAACGCTTAGGTCCCTCAAGGTCAAAAATCCTTTTCGTTTTTGGCCTTTTCTTTTCTTGGCTTGGGCTATGGACCTTGGGACCCGGACAGGCTGGCGATCATTATATGATTACGCTCTTGCCCCTTTTTATGGTTACGGGAATAGCGGCTTATTTTGTTCTGCCCCTCAAAAAGGCTCCGCTTGTTTCCCTTGCTATCCTCCTTATTATGATCGTCAATGCGGGAAATGCTCTTTGGCTGGCGCCTTTTCCATTGCCGTCGGATGAGCCAACGCTACGACTTTTGTCGTCCCCACGTCCGCCGTGGATAAGGAAAGATAAAAAGGATCTTTTGGATTTAGCGACGTATGTGAAACAAACAACCAGCGACAAGGATCGGATTGCGGTTGTCGGGTCGTCTTTTATTTTTAATCAGGATTTAATGCGCTCGCTTTATGTGAACGAATTGAAAGACATGGCTCCGGCTTTTAGATTCATCCCGACGCCGGAAATAGACGGGCAACAAGAGCCCCCATTGGATTCTTATGCCTCGGCTAACGTTTTTCTCGTCGCAACCCCGACGCAATATCATCTGGCCCCCAAGGGACAACGCGTTGTGTCGTCTTTGGCCAAGCTTTTTGAGTCTGGGGCCGCCGGAGAGATGAAAAAAGATGTACGAACCTTTGCCTTATCAAGAGACGTAACCGTTTCCCTTTGGCGACGTGAAAAGATAAACCCTGAGATGCTTCACAAAAATCTTGGGATTATTCGTTCTGTCCTAGATATGCCGCGGCGCTGGATTGTGACGGAGCAGGGGGGCAATTTCGGATTTTTAAAACCTTACCAAAACGGGTTTCCTTTTATTCTTCAGCATCCGCCCGGAAGGCATCGCTCCACGTTATTTCTGGATCAGCCTCTTCAAGCGCAAAAGGTGGAACTTGTTGCAGACCTTTCCGTTCAAGGTTTTTGTACTGATTTAATGACCCTTTCCAAAGTGGAAGACGGCGCGGGCCGTCTTATTGTGGAAAACCATACGCCGCTCTATCAAGCCGAGGGGCGTCTTTATATTCCCCTGTCCGTTTCCTCCAAGGGAAAAGGCCCTCTCTTTTTATTTTTCAGCGTTGAAACCGGCGCTGCCGGACAGGGATGCACCGTTGCGATTAAGCAACTGACACTAGAACAAAAACTTTGAGGGATTGATGTTTCCTTCGCTTGGGGTCTAATTTGATCTCTGGCGTTGATTTTGGGAGAAGTCATGGAAGAAATTACCATTGAAACTTTAGACGGCTGCTCTTTCAAGGCGCTGGCTTCCTTGCCGGAAGGCGATCACGGTCCCGGGTTGATCGTTGTTCATGAGCTGTTCAGCACCCATGAAACCGTCGAAAAAATAAACGCTTTTTATGCTTCACTCGGCTATGTAACAATTTCACCGAACCTTTTTCATCGACAAGGCATAGATCAATTCTGTGAACCTGGGGGCAAAGAGCCCGACTGGGAACAAAGCACCAAGATGTATAAAAATTTCGATATTGAAGCCGGCGTTCGCGATTTGCTGGCTACCTTGGGGCATATTCGTTCCATGCCTCACTGTGGGGGCAAAGTCGGGACCGTTGGCTATTGTCTTGGAAGTCGTATGTCTTTTTTAATGGCGTCGCGTAGCGATGTTGATTGCGCCGTTTGTTATTATGGTGTCGGTATCGATTCTTTGCTCGACGAGGTTTACGATATTCGCATGCCTTTATTGGTTCATTTGGCTGAAAATGATAAATTAATGCCGAGTTCGACCCAGCAAAAAGTGATCAAATCTTTATCCAAAAACGATGTGATTACCACGCATATTTACAGCGGTGCGGAACACGGGTTTGCCCGTGAAACCGGTCCGACCTATCATCCAGAAAATGCGCGCATTGCCAATGAACGAACCGCCGAATTTTTAAAGGCCTGCTTGCAGGGTTAAGACCAAGACGTGTCCCCCCTCACTCCGCTTTTTTCCAAAGGGGCGATTTAAGTTTTTTCAAAAACTCTTCGTGCGCCGCAGTTTCTTCTTCGGAAATTTCGAACAACCTTGGTTCTCTGAAAACGCGCTGTACGTTTTCCCCCTTTTCCGAGGAAGATAAGGCTTCTTGCGGATTAATCTCCAGCCCCGGTTGACGTCCACCGCACAACTCCAAATAGACTTCGGCTAAGAGGCGAGCGTCGAGAAGGGCTCCGTGAAAATCGCGCGCGGACAAATCCACGCCAAACCGTTTACACAAAGCGTCTAAGGAGGCCGGTGCCCCCGGAAACATACGTCGCGCCATCGGCAAGGTATCGACCGCACGCGCCATAGGTAAAATTTTATAGCCTGTGCGCGTCAGTTCGGCATTCAAAAAACCCATATCAAAAGGCGCATTATGGATGACCAACGGATCGCCCGCGATAAAATCGAGAAAAGAATCCACCTCTTGAGAAAAAAGGGGCTTGTCCGCCAGAAACTCATTCGTCAAGCCGTGGACTTGGGCTGCAGAATCCGGCATGTCGCGTTCCGGATTAAAATAACGGTGATAAACGGTTCCCGTTGCAAGATGATTGACGACTTCGACACAGCCGATTTCTACCAGACGATCGCCTTTTAAAGGGTCAAAGCCTGTTGTTTCCGTATCAAGAACAATTTCACGCATGATCTTTACCCCATACTTTTTCTATTAACGCTTCGACTTGCTTTTCAGCCGCCCGTTTGGTGGAGCTGTTTTGGATGACATAGTCGGCGCGTTTTTTCTTTTCGCAGTCCGAAAGCTGAGACGCTTTAATCCGACGATAGGTGGAAGGGCTCATGCCCTGACGTTTCATAACGCGCGCTTTTTGCACGATCGCATTGGCCACGACGCATAGCGTTAAATCGCATTGGCTTTCATAGCCGGTTTCAAATAAAAGGGGTATTTCAAGGATAACGCCTTTGTTTCCCTTTTCTTTGGCCGTCGCAATAAAGGATCGGATGGCTTTAAACACTGCCGGATGAATGATTTTTTCCAGCCACACGCGTTGGGATGGGTTGTTAAAAACATGCTGGGCCAAAAGGGCTCGATCCACCGTGCCGCCGACAACAGCTTGGGGAATTTTTTTTTCAATCTTGGCGATGGTTGGGGGGTCCTTTGACAAAAGCTCATGGACATAAAGGTCCGAGCTAAAAATAGGAAAGCCGCGCTTGGCAAACATCTGCGCAATGGTGCTTTTACCTGCGCCGATCGGACCGGTTAGACCGAGAATGAGGGGTTTCTTTTGTCTTGTCATGGTTCGCACATCAACTGGCGCAAGGCTGGCGTAACGTCAACCTCTTGGCCAAACCACGCCTTAAAGCCGGGGCGTCCCTGATGAAGCAACATCCCTAGACCATCCACCGTTGAAAAATTTTTAGCTTTGGCTTGTTTAAGAAGCTCTGTTTCCAACGGCGCATAAACAGCGTCCGTAACCCACGCCTTGGCACAGAGGGATGAGATATCAATCTCAAGCGGCGGCTGACCGGTCATGCCGAGCGACGTTGAATTAACAAGGAGAGAGGAAGATTCAAGAGCTTTGTCCGTTTGATCCCATCCATACACGTCGATCGTGATCGAGGGCTGGCCAAGGCTTTCAGCTAAGGCTTGGGCTCGGGATTGATTCCGGTTCACGATCCTGATCTGTTTGAATCCCATATCTTCGAGGGCCACAATAATGGCTCGGCTAGCACCGCCCGCGCCAAGCACGGTCGCCACCGGGTTTTCGGAATCCACGACAAACCCGGCACTACGAAGATTTTCGGCAAACCCGAAAACATCCGTATTATGGCCTTCCAAGGTTCCGTCCTCGCGAACAATGATCGTGTTGACGGCGCCAACTCTTTGGGCAAGATCGTCACACTGGTCAACAATTTTCATGGCCAATTCCTTGTGCGGAATGGTTAGATTGCACCCACGGAAGCCTAAAACGGGCAGGGCGCGTAAAGCTTGCTCGATTTTTTCAGGCGGCACGGCCAAGGGAATATAAGTGCCGTCAATCTGATGTTCACGCAGCCAATATCCATGAAGTCGCGGCGATTTCGAATGGGCAATAGGCCATCCCATCACGCCTGCCACCATCGCTTTACCGGATAAAAAAGAAGGGCTCATATCGGACATTCCTTTTGCGTTTCAGCGAGTTTCTGAATTTCTCGCTCCATATTCCTTTTATTAAAAAGCATCATGATTTCTGCTGATGTTTCTTCAACCGACCGTCGTGTCACGTCAATCACAGGAACACCGTTTCGTGCAAAAAAACGGCGCGCTTCCATGACTTCTTCGCGGACTTTTTCAGGATCAATATAATTGGTCTTTTCGTTCTGATGAAGAAAACGAAGCCGCGTTTGGCGCGTTTCAACAAGCGCGTCCGGATCGCGCGTTAGGCCCACAACTAACGGTTTGGTCAATTTTTTTAAATCTACATCAAGCGGAATTCCCGGAACCAAGGGGACATTGGCGGCCTTGATTCCACGATGAGACAGGTAAATACAGGTCGGCGTTTTTGAGGTCCTCGACACGCCCAAGACAATGACGTCTGCTTTATCTAGTTGCTCCATTTTATTGCCGTCATCCAAGGATAAGGCATATTCCATCGCATCAATACGGGCAAAGTAATCTTCATCAAGCACATGCTGCCTGCCCGGATCCTGCGTCGAGGGCGTTCCGAAGAAATCTGCCATCACGGCAAGAATAGGATCTAAAACGGAATGAGATGGCAGATGAACCCGTCGGCACTGTGTGCTTAAGGCTTGACCTAGTTCCTTATCCACAAAAGTATAAAGAACCAAGCCCGGCCATTGACGAAGCCCTTCAAAGACCAAATCCAATTGTCTTTTAGTTCGGATCAGGCTCCAGAAATGTTCTTGTATCGGTAAATCCTCGAACTGAGCAAGACATGCCCGCGCCACATTATTGATCGTTTCCCCCGTCGCATCCGAAACAAGGTGCACATGAAAAATATCTTTTCGCGATTCATTCACTCTTTTTTTACCAATGCTGTGTTATGGGGATAAGTCTCTGTGTTCGGGTCGCGCAAATCTTACTATGCGCGTTAGCCGCAGACTATCCCCAATTTCAAAATCGTCGAACAAAATTGCGCCATGGTCTGTGGAAGATGGGGGTAACTTTCTTTTCCTTTTATCCACGTTATCCACATTCTTTTCCCCTGCTGAATTTTCTATTCTTTAATGTTTTATTAACAAGTTTGTCCTTTCGTGGTTTTGGATCCGAATTGGGATAAAACCGTGGGTTGTCAGGGGACCGAGCGGGGGTAAAAACTATCCCCATTTTGCGCAGGACCAACTCTCTTCAACTACATTTATTATTTATATGTTTAGAAAAAAAGATGTGAAAAAATCGACCCTTGGCTTGCTAGATGTTTTGCAAGGCAAAAAGGTTGAGCATATGCCTGTTTGGTTGATGCGACAGGCCGGTCGGTATTTACCGGAATATCGTGAACTGCGTGCGCAAACTGGTAGTTTTTTAGAATTTTGTTTGTCGCCTGAACTTGCCGCACGCGCCACATTGCAGCCCGTAGAGCGATTTGACGTTGATGCGGCGATTTTGTTTGCGGATATTTTGTTGGTTCCGTTCGCTTTCGATCAAAAGGT
>JBFWLD010000045.1:0-11632 GCA_050252315.1 Bdellovibrionales bacterium | reverse complement strand
ACCTGCACCATTGCCTACTGGCTCAAAGAAAATGACGTGAACGTCGTTTGCTTTACGGCCAATCTGGGGCAACCCGACGAGCCCGATTTTAGCGCGATCGAACAAAGAATGCGCGCCTGTGGCGCGGCGGATTTCGTGGCCGTCGATTTGCAAAAGGAAGTTGCGGCGCTCGGCCTTGAAGCCATTCAGGTTCAATCCAACTATGAAAACCGGTACTGGAATGTCTGCGGCCTCGGGCGGCAGGCGACCACCGCCGGAATTCTGCCTTATGTCAAAAACAAAGGCCTTAACGTCTTAGCCCATGGCGCGACCGGCAGAGGCAATGACCAAGTGCGGTTTCAGCTTATCATCAACATGCTGGATCCTTCCTTCAGCGTTTATGCGCCATGGCGGGACGAGGCTTTCCTGAGCCGGTTCGGCGGTCGGGCCGAAATGATTGATTATTGCGAACAGCACGGGCTGCCCATCAAGGCTTCGCGCGAAAAGCCTTATTCCACCGATGCGAACCTTTTGGGGCTGACGCATGAGGCGGGTAAGTTGGAATCGCTGGAAACGCCCGTCTCACTCGTGGCGCCGGAAATGGGCGTTTGGGCCAAGGATGCGCCGGATCAGGCCGAAGAATTCACCGTACGCTTTGAAAAAGGCGTGCCGGTCAGCATCAATGGCTCGGCGGTCGATACGCTCGGCGCTTTTCTTGCCGCGAACAAAGTTGCGGGCAAGCACGGCGTGGGCATCGGTCTGCACATGGTCGAAAACCGGTTCGTCGGCATCAAATCACGCGGCGTTTACGAACAGCCGGGGATTGAGCTTTTGGGAACGTGTTACGGGTTGTTGCTTCAACTGATCTTGGATAAGCGGTCGCTGAACCTGTTCCAGACTTTTTCTGCTACCTTCGCCAATCAAGTCTATCAGGCTTACTACAACGATCTGGCTAGCCAGATGATCCGCGGCGCTGTCGCTAAGATCAACGCGTTGGCCACCGGCACCGTGACGGTCAGCTTGTATAAAGGCGTGGTATCTTACGTCAAGATTGTGGAGGCTCCGCATTCGCTTTACACGCTTGACTCGTCAATGGAAAAGGAAGGCTCCTTTAACCATGCTGACTCCGAAGGATTCCTGAACGTTCTGTCGGTTCATGCCAAGGCTTTGGCCGCCAGCGGGCAGATCGGCATCAAGTAACCTATTAAGTGAAGAAGACAAGGCAGCCGAGGAAAAGTCGGCTGCCTATTCTTTTTCTTTCTCCTCAGGGAGGGCGTAGGGGTTGTTTTCCGGCGCAATCGGTGTGGCGGATTCCTGTTCGGCGGACTCTTCTTTTTCCTGATCCGGCTTTTTCTTGGAGGCCTGCGGCAGATCGTGATCGTCAGGCGACAGCAGGCTCGATTTGAAATCCTTTTGTTCTTTGTCCTCCTTAGCGTCCGGGATCATATGCCGGGAAATCGCCATGGCTTTAACCTCCTGATCCGTTCCGGAGGAAGACGCTGCTGCCGCAGCCATCGCGATTTTCTCCTCGCCGCCCTTCCCGCCTTGCAGGCTTTCCGCTTTGGCAAAGGCTTGCGCGTGTGCCTGGGCTCGCTGAGCCGCCTTTTGTTCGGGAAGATGTGGGAATTGGGCGGCCTGAGCAGCGTTGCGCGCCGCTTGCATGGAATAGGCCGGTGCAGGTTTGTCTTGTTCGCGGGAAAATTTTTGGGCCAACCGCTCCATGGGGGAAAGCGGGGAAAGCGCGGCGGCGCCTTCGAGTGGCGATAGGCCTTGCTCCATCGAAGCTTGGGGCGGCAGACCATGCGGTGCAATCACCACCGATTCCGGTAACGGGCTTTGCAGATTGATCCAGCGCGTCAAAAGCGACGGGAAAACGACAATACCTTTGAAACACACATAGGAAAGGACAAGAGCTGTCAACGCATAAAGCAGGCTGAGCGCGGTTCGGACACCCCAAAAAGACAGGCCGTGGGCCGCAACAAGCGGAGCCAGCCATTCCAGCAGTAACGCATTCACGAAGAGCATGGAGAGCATGAACAGCAACAGCCCTCCCAAAAACCCTAAAAGGATCAGGACCGGACGCAAGAAAAGACCGAGCCACAGCCAATAGGCTTGACGCGCCATGGGACCGGCAAGCCCCTCGCCCGCCGGATAAAGATGCGCCAACGCCACCAAAGGCAGCGATAAAATCGCTCCGATCACGGCCAAGGCCCAGCTTGCAACCGCAATGATAAAACGAAAGAACGGGATGAACGGTACCGCAAAAAGAAGGCAAGCCCCAGCCATAAGAAAGGTCAGGGCCACCAGATAAAATCCTGCTGCCGTTCCGACCGTCGTTTTCTCAAAAAGCGCGGGGCCCAGCATACCGATCAACCAACTTCCATAGCCCATATAACGGGAGCCTAGCTCGGCAAGAGACTGAAACGGACGCGCGGCAAACTGCGTCGGAGAAATGGACTGTTCCCCCGGCTCGCGCACTTTGGTCGTGCGGGCAATTTGCGGAGCGCGGGCAAAAAGGCCAAACGACGAGGCCCCGATCCCCGCCATACGCGCAATGGCCGTTTGGGCTGTTTCATTGTCCGCATAGGGACCGAACAAATCCGTCATAACCGATTGGTCCGGCAACACGGATTGGACGTCCCGCACCTGTGTGCCGTAGAGCCAGTTTCGCGCACGTCGCATCGCATCGTTGATCCGATAAAAGACCGTATCGTAATTTTCAAAATGTACGCTTGTCCCCAGCGGCAAGAATAACGCTTGACGCGCGGCTTTATCCCACGCTTCCAGCGTCAGGGCTTCATGCCCGAACAAGGGGGCTTTGACCTGAGGCACGGCTTGGTTCGCTAACGCGCCAAACGTCATCTGCGTCCGGGATAAAACAAAAGGAAGGCTCCCTGCCCCAATCCATCCGTTCGCTGCAAGAGTCCGCCACAAGGAAGTAGTTTCGCTGCCACTCCATTGCCGGAGAATCTGAGTCTGTTTGGATTCCATCAGCTCCGTTTGCTCCGTGACAAAACCCGCCAACGATTCTTTGACCGTCACGGACGGTTCCGTGGCTTCGCGGTGCAGAAGAAAATGTGTGCCGACTCCTTTGGTAACGGATAGGGCCTGATAGGCTAGACGCTCTGCCGACGCGCGCGCCGATTCCGCAACAAAAGATTCCGCGCCGTTAAGCGTACCGTCGGCCTGAACGCTTGGCGAAAAAAGGCGGTACGCGCCGCACAGCGCCGTTTGCGGGAAAAAAACGTTCGTATAGGACCATGTTTCGCCCTCAAGCTGCCCCGCCGCCTTTTTCAACAAATCCGGCATCTCCCCCGCAGCGGCGACAATTTCATCCGCAGCCGCTGCCGTAACAGCGGCGTCGTAGATGCTGCGGCACAGTTCGTTTTCGATCGAAACCGTGACGAAACGCGCAAGGTCCGGCAGATGAGGAGGAACCGGGTCTGCGGCATTCGGGCCGACTTGCTCTAAAACATAATTCCACGATTGGCTTGCCAAATCCGAACCGGCAGCGGCTAGCTTCACAATCAAGCTTTGGCCAAGGCCGAGCCCGCTTCCAGCCGGAATCAACAGCGTGATTCCCAAAAGCAACCGAATCGGCGCCCAGACTTGATTCGCGCGGCGTCCCATCAAAACGCCCGTATGCGCCGTTTCCGCGATCATCCCCACGACTTGCGCCAACAACAAAAAACCGCCGAGCGTGAACATCGCCATGCTGTAGGCGTGCATAGCCTGACGCAACGCGGCGGCAAGCGTGTTGAGAATATCCGGACCCGCAGACTGCGAGCCGCCTTTAAATAAAAAATGCAGCCAAAAGGATGCAAGGTCTGAAAGGTCACCTTCGGGTGATAAATCCGCCGCATGGGCCGGGGAAAAAATAAACATCACCATAGCCGCCAAAAGCCAAGTCCTAAAGCGTACGAACTTTTCACATTCTGTGCTGCGTTTGGCCATGTTTGCGCCCTATTTATCTGAGAAGCTGGATAGGCTATAAATCATATAGGGATAAGAACAAAAAGCAAAGCTTCCCTTTTTCCCAACTAGACGGAGTATGCCATGATGAAACACGGACTTTTTATCCTGACCTTGATGATGGGGTCGCTTGCTTTGGCGTCTCCGGCTTTGGCCAAAAAGCCGGATCATGAAATGCGCAAAGAAATGTACGAACGCAGCTATGAAGAGTATCGCGGGCCTGAAACGCATCGTGACCGGCAGCCCCAGATGCCTCAACGCACCATTGCCAGACGCTTTAGCGATCACGATCGCTCTTACATTCAGGCCTATCAAATGAAGGCCTATGGCAAGCACTGCCCTCCGGGACAGGCCAAAAAAGGAAGATGCTATTCTTCTAAGGAATCCCGCTATGTCATTGGGGGTGTTTTACCGCCGACCTATCGTGCCGTGCCCGACGCGTTACGCGTTGAAATGGGCGCGCCGCCTCCGGGAACTTTCTATGCCATGGTTGATAGTGACGTTCTGCTCGTCACCGAGGCTACTAAAAAGATTTTGGATGCGGTGACGTTGCTGTCTGCGATGCATTAAAAAATCAGATCGTCTTTAGGCAGAAGGAAATGGGATTCCGGATCGCCCCTGAAAAGGGGCGTCTGGAATGACAACGGCTGGGGGTTTGGTTCTTTAATCAAGAGAGGATGGGAAGACGGAAGGGTCGGATTGGGTTCCGCATAAAACCCACGGCCTTGGATGATGTTTTGGGTTCGGGCCTGGATCCCGTTTTTCAACGGGATGACGGTGTTTTTGTTAGGCCTGTCGATTCCATAAGGTCATTGTTTTGGGGGAAAGTTTTGCTCAAAGACGTTGAGGGTTGGTCTTAAGGTGGATGGTTCAGGCTTTTTCAACAGAGTTGATGACAAATGTTGGGGGTTTGGTTCCTCGATTGAAGGGTGTGGTGGTTCGAGAATGCGGTGTTTTTCTTTTTAGGGACAGAAAGAAAAGACCTTCTTAATAAGCCTCTTAATAAACAGCCCTATTCTGCGGGGATGTTTAAGGTTGTGTCGCCGCATAAAACTTTTGACAGCCCCGTCGGACAGGAGATGATCCGGCGCTTTTCGCCAGTCGATAGACGAGGCAAGTTTTGAATTTCGTCCAACAAGAAATTCAATCTTCGAAAACTCAGCTTCAATCTGATAAAAGGGCGCTTCTTCGGGAAGTGTGAAAAAAATTTCAACAAACGGGGTTAACTCGTCGGACGTTAGGGGGGACTCCGATGAGGCGACCCATTTATCCACTATTTCCACGCCAAGGCTTCCCTGCCCCAAAAGGGCTGCTGCCAATGTCGAGGCTGGCACGGCTTCACGCCATGCGATAGGCGCTTTGGCCTCGATCATCTCCAGATAGGGAGAGCGTGAAAGAGGCAGGAACAGTTTTCCGTTAGTGCCCAACAGGCTTTTGAACAAGGTGGCGGCTAGAACCTTCCTGTCCGGAGGATGGGGGCCATCGAACACTTTATCAATCAGTTGATTTTGAAACCTTGGCTGAGGCAAAGCTTTGAGCATCGGAAAAAAATCAACTTCCTGTGCAACGGCGGGATCGTCTAACACCGTCAGCATAGAGGGCAACAAGGCTTGCGCGAAGGATGCCTTATTACCGATAGCGGGAAGAATCTTCGTTAGGGACTCTCGGCGACGCGTCGCCGGGATGCGCACCAGCCACGCGCTGTAAAGCTCAGCCAGATCATTGGCTGGAAAAGAGGATGGCGCGCGCAGGAGAAAATCGCTAGGATCGACTTTGGCCGCGAGATCTTTTCCTTCCTCGATCATCCGCAACGCTTTGTCCCGATAGAGCGAATAGGATTGTTCCATGGTGCGTTTACTGAGGAACAGGTCATGGTCGTTTAATGGGTCGGTTCGTTTGTATCTTTCAAGAACGGCGTCAAACTCCGCCTTCGTGACGCGATCCGGGTCGAAATAAGATAGACTGGACCGACATAAGAAAGGAAAAAGTTCCGTTTGAGCCAAACCGCCTTTCTGTCGGCACAGAGCCTCCATTTTATCTATATCTATTCGGGTGATGGCGTGGGGGTCATTGGCCAGCCCAACGCGGAAGGCCTTTAGGATCGCCTCCGTCTGGAAGGAGGTTTGGACTCCGTTCGTTTCAAAAGCTTCGACAAGCTGCGTAAGGTCCGGAAAGGTAAACGCGTCCGGCTGAGCGGAAATCCATTTTGTAAAAAGATCAGCAGCTTCTTGACGGTTCCCATGCGCAAAAAGGAACGGCACCATCCCCGAACCTTTCATTTCTGCCGTACGGATTTTAAAAAAACTCGGCGACGACGCCAAGCTGGGGGTACGGGTCATCATTCTGTTTGCGGCCTGACAGAGTTTTTTGATCGCTTCGATATTTTTTGTACGGCTTAAGGCGCTGAGAACGGCGTTCAAATCCGGCTGAGTAAACAAGTGTCGATCCAACCAAGAATTAAGCAACGCCTCGGCTATGTTGTAAGACGGATACTGCGCAAAAATAGAAAGGACCTCTCGGCACGGGGTAAGCAAGTCGGGATGCGCGCCGAACAAAGAGCTGAGCCCTTTCAGTAAAAGATAGGGGGAATGATTGGGTTTTAGCGCAAGCACTGCCTGCGTCAGCAGACGCACGACGTTTTTGTCGAGCCTGTCCCCCCTTGCATAGGCCCAATGTTCGAAAAGTTTAGAAAGCGCGGGTTCGTTGGCATGGTTGACGAAAATTTGCGGAAAAGTATCGACCGTGCCGATCTGATTGATCACAGGGTTCATTTCAGCGCACAAGGCCTTTAGGCGATCACTTCCGGTGGGTTCGGCAAGCATCTCTTCGGCAATGGTGGAAATAGCGCGTTGTTGTTTTTCCTTTGGTTCGGGGGCTTTGTTCGGCGATGGCGTATGCGTAAAACGACCGCCAAAAAAATTTTTGAAGGTCTTGTTAAAGTCAACCGGTTGAGGCTCCGGGGGCTGGGGCCGCGTCGTCGCGCCGCTGAGATCGTAGGTTGTGCGTTTATCAGGATCGGACAAGGTTTCATAGGCCAGCGCCAGAGCATGGAAGGCCGAACTATCCCCTCCCTTTTTATCCGGGTGGCGCTTATGCGCTAGTTTTCGGTAGGCTCTTTTAATAGCCTGCGGGCTTGCGTCTTTCGCCACGCCTAATATTTCGTAATAATTTTGCATGGATAGTCTTTTTTATGTCACTCAGCCTTCCACCAAACTTTAGCAGTTTTGCCTTAAAACCAAATGAACCTTTTGTTTTACAAAGGTAAAATCGAAATAGCCGACAGACAGGTGTATGGCAAACAAGCGCTTGCCTTCTCTTTGCAGGGTCGTCATCATGCAAGGCGTTAAGACGAAAGGATAATAAGAAAATGCTGGCTGATGTTCTCGCCAATCTGGAGCAAGCGCGCGATACGCTGATCGAACTTCAACGCTTTTTGGTGGCTACCCCTGCCCTCGGTCCTGAAAATGGCGGGCAAGGCGAACGCGCCAAGGCCGATGCGCTTAAAGCCTTTTTCAAAAAGTGCGGGCTGCCCGATCCTGTCGAATATAACGCGCCGGACGACCGCGTCGCGTGTGGGCACAGGCCGAATATGACGTTGGTGATTCCGGGGCAAGATACGTCCCGCACCTTTTGGATCATGTCGCACATGGATGTCGTGCCCGCCGGGGATCGGTCCTTATGGAATACCGATCCGTTTGAGTTGGTCGTGGACGGCGACGAGTTGCGTGGTCGCGGCGTCGAAGATAATCATCATGGGCTTGTCTTTTCCGTGCTTCTGGCCAAGGCTTTGCACGAAACGCAAACCGTGCCGCCGATCAATCTGGGGCTGCTTTTAGTCGCGGATGAGGAAACCGGCAACAGGCTTGGTATTAAGTATCTTTTGGAAAACCACGCGCACCTTTTTAAAGAAGAAGATTTGTTCCTTGTGCCGGATTCCGGTGATCCTGATTCACGGCAGATCGAAGTGGCCGAGAAAGGCATTTTATGGGCCAAGGTCACGGTGCACGGCAAACAATGCCATGCCTGTCGTCCGTGCGACGGCGTCAACACGCTACGCGCGGCGGCGAGTTTTATCACCCGGATTGACGAGGTGGCTGAGAAGTTCCCGGATACCGATCCTCTTTTCACGCCGCCAAGCTCGACCTTTGAACCCACCAAGAAAGAGGCAAACGTCGAGAATATCAACACGATCCCCGGTCGGGATGTTTTCTATATCGACTGCCGCGTGCTGCCCCACTATAAGCTGGACGATGTGATGGTCGCGCTTCGGGCTCTGGGGGATGATGTCGCTAAAAAACACAATGTCCTGATTGAATGCGATGGCAGCCAAAAGACGGAGGCTGCGCCGGTAACGCCGTCCGACAGCGAAATCGTGACGCGGCTGATGAAAGCGATCCAAGAAGAAAACGGTGCGGAACCTTATGTGGCCGGGGTAGGCGGCGGAACCGTTGCCGCACATCTACGCCATGCCGGTTTTCCCGCTGTCGTCTGGTCCTCCATTTATGAAAATCCGCATACGCCGAATGAACGGGCCAATCTCCGAGCTACCTTGATGGATGCGAAGATTGCCGCGCGAATTTTATTCGCCTGACCATACCGGACAATACCGTCAGTCGGGGCGGATCAAGGTTATCAACGTGATTTCTCCCGGACGGCCAGAGCGCAAGGGAGGCCCCCAAAAGCCCGCGCCTTTATTGACGTAAAGGGAGAGGCTGCCTTCTTTGTAAAGGCCTTTGGTGTGAGGCTCGATCCACTGAATTATTTTCGTAAAAGGAAAATACTGGCCCGCATGCGTGTGACCGGAAAGTTGCAAATCGTACCCCGCGTCGATCGCGTCTTGATAGAGTTTAGGCTGGTGCGACAAGAGTATTTTCGTCGCTAAAACCGGCGCGTCTTTAATCGCAAGGCGCGGGTTGGGGCGAACCGCGCCATCGATTCTATAGGCAGTCAAATCCGGAACGCCCGCGATGACAAGCGCGCTGGGCCCGCGCTCCAACGTCACGGACTCGTTGAGCAAGGGACGAAAGCCAAGCTTGGAGGCTTGCGCGATCCATTCGTCGGAGCCCCAATAATATTCATGGTTGCCCGTTACATAATAACGTCCGAACGGCGCGGTAAGCTCGGCCAACGGCGCAACGTCTTTCGCTAAATCGGCGGCGCTTCCGTCCGCTAGATCACCGGTCATCACAATAACGTCCGGATGAAGGGACTGGACTTGGTTGACCACCTGTTGGGCAAAGGCATGCTTTAAATGTGGGCCGATATGAAGGTCCGAAATCTGGACAATCGTAAACCCATCAAAAGCCGGGGCAAGGGTTTTAAGGTGTATCCTTACCCGATTGATCTTGGTTTGCCCGGCGAAACGCAGCCCGTCTGCTAGGCTGGCCCCCGTTGCAAAAAGGACTAGAAAGGCTAAGGCAGCACAAACGGCATGGCTCCAACCGGTCGGCACGATCCAACGGAGGACAACGAGCCACAGAACATCCACACATAAACAAAAAATAAGCAGGCAGGAGAGAACGCCAAGCGCGAGATAGGAACTTTGGATTAAAAAATCATAGGAAGGACCCGACCAACTGTGCGCGATCGGTGTGCGGGACCAATCCAACCAAGGGGCGAGTAACTGCAACAGGAAAAAGGCGATGAAGAGCCCTTCGAGAGTTCCCGAGGCCCAAAAGAATCCAGCGAGTTTCTGACGCAGGCTGAGGGCGACATAAGCATTAAAAACGCCCAAGACAAAGGTAACGATCAAAACAGCCTGAACCATGCCCTCTCCTTTTTTTTAAAGTTCGATCAACGCGCAAGCCGCCGGTTGCGCCGGAAGATCATAGCGCATCGAAAGAACCTGAAGCTCCCGCGTTTGAGCGTGAAGTGTGTTTTCCAGAACGGTTTGCAACGTTGTCGTCGCATAGCACAGCGCTTGGCCTGCGTCGCGATACCGAAGATAGGCTCCCAAAAATGAGGCCGAGAAAAGATCGCCCGTGCCGTTGACCGGCGTTGAAAACTGAACCTCTTTGGTTTTCATGGCGCGCAGTGCGCCGTTTTCACAAACGACGACGCACAGGCCTTCGGCAACATCAGGGAGCTTCGCCCCGGTAATCACCACAATGCCGATGCCGCGTTCATGGTAAAAGGCGGCGGCGCGTCGAAGCGAGGGAACGTCCGTAATTTCAATGCCCGACAAGGTTGAGGCTTCGTAATGGTTGGGCGTGAGGATGTCGGCGGTAAGCCCTGTTTTGAAGAAATCCAGAACCTCCGGCTTGACGAAACAGGTTGTGTTGCCGATCACCGGATCGCACAAATAAAGGCAGGAAGGATTGGCGGCCTTTAAATGCTGGGCCGTGTCCGCGACGGCTTCGCAAATCTCTCGGCTGCCCATATAACCGGATAAGATGGCTTGGCATTCCGGCATTTTGCCTAGCTCTTCGATCCCGCGCACCACGTCGCGCACATGCTGGGCTGAAAAAATCTCGCCCGTCCATTTGCCATAGCCCGTATGGTTGGAGAACTGGACCGTGTTAACCGGCCAGACGTCATACCCCATCGACTGCAAGGGATAGACTGCGGCTTTGTTGCCGACATAACCGTAGGCGACGTGGGATTGAATGGATAAAATACTCATCTGGAAAGCTTTCTTTAAAAAGGACGCGATTGCGTTCGCGCCCACAGTCGCGTATTTTAATCGTCAAAAGGAGGACACGCAATCCATGCTTCCAAAATTTCAGAAAATTGTCGTCCTGACCGGCGCGGGCATTTCCGCGGAATCCGGCGTTCCTGTCTTTCGCGGGCCCGACGGGCTGTGGCACGGGCGACGCGTCGAGGACGTCGCCACGCACGAGGCATTGATGCGTGACCCATGGGGCGTCAACGCCTTTTTCAACGAGTTGCGGCGCTTTGTTCATGGGGTGAAGCCCAATCCGGCGCACCACGCCCTGAAAAAGCTCGAAGATCAGTATGCGGGCGATCTTTTGGTCGTGACGCAAAATATTGATCCGTTGCACAAGCAAGCAGGCAATCAGAACCTTTTGCCCATGCATGGCGAGCTTCAAAGCATTTTATGCAATGAATGCGGCGAGCGACATTTTTTCGATGTGGATGCTTTGCCGGAAAGTGCCTGTCCGGTTTGCGGAAAAGCACGCTGTTTACGCCCTGACATCGTTCTTTTTAACGAAATGCCTTATTATATGGATCGGATTTACAGCGCGTTGATGGCCTGCGATCTTTTCGTGGCGGTCGGTACTTCCGGCTTTGTTTATCCTGCCGCCGGGTTTGTGGATATTGCCACGCACGCGGGCGCTTACACGATTGAGGTTAATCTGGCTGAAACCGAGCGGTCGCCCTCTTTTCAGGAAAAACGCACCGGACCGGCGGGACAAACGCTACCCGCGCTCATCGAGGAGCTTATTGCCGCGCGCTAGAGCCTTTTTCCAAAAAGGTTGTCGCGCTTTCTATTGCCAGAAAAGGCTCTAACTCATTGCTGCAAGATAAACAGATCCTGCAACGCGAAAAGCGATGGCTGTACGGGATACAGTCGAGATTTTTAAATGATTGAGATAAAACAAATGGGACCCCAGCCTTCGCTGGGGTGACGCTTACTGCAACAAAAATATGTAATAGTCAACGTCATGCCAGCCCCCTCGCTTTCACTAGGGTCAGGACTCCTTAAATTCAGAGAGGTCTG
>JBFWLD010000044.1:0-11718 GCA_050252315.1 Bdellovibrionales bacterium | reverse complement strand
ATCGACAATATTGATGACTTTGGGCTGCAAGGTCTGCTGACGCGAAAAAGCCAAAAGCTGCCGCACGAGATTAGCCGCGCGGTTGCCGTTCTGCTTGATCTGCATAATGTCGGAAAAGCTCTGATCGCCCGGACGGTGGCGTTGCAAAAGAAGGTCGCAAAAGCCGATCATAGCGGTCAAAAGATTGTTGAAATCATGCGCAACGCCGCCAGCCAATTGACCGATCGCCTGCATTTTCTGGGACTGCGCAAATTGCATCTCCAGCTTTTTCTGCTCTGTCACCTCAATGAAATAGAGCATCAGGCCGCCGCCATTTTCCTCCTCATTCTCGCTGGCAGCACCAAACCGCCGAGCAAACACATGCACGACGACCTCCCGATCCGCGCGCATATTCACTTCAAGAGGCTTTTTCAAATCATTGCCAGACAGCACATGCTCCAGCTCCGCCAAGGCGCCTTTGGCATCGCTTACAGCAATCAGATCGGCAATAGGGTGACTAATCACCTCGCCACGCTCACGCCGGGCAATAACCTGAAACGCGTGATTGCATTCCATAACGGCAAATTGGGAATCCAGCAAAAGGATTCCGATCGGAGCCTCGGCGAACAAGCGCTGGAAGCGATATTCGGATAAGGACAAAGCCATCTGCCACTCGCGTTCGGGCGACAAATCCCGCACGACGGAGCGCGTCCGAATGGCCTTGCCATCCTCACAAACGACAACGGATTGAGCGATCGCAACCGGGAACAGGCTCCCATCATGCCGCCGCAAAACCACTTCGCCGCGCGTTTCCCCCTGCGGCCCATTAGCGACCGCATAAGCGGCAACGCCGGACGGAGCCTCGCCTAAAATATCATGAATACGAACGTCACCTTTGACCAAATCGTCCGGAGCCACCTGCAACCAAGACGCCAAAGTTTCGTTCACAAACCGGAAGCGGCCATGCTGGTCCACCGAATAAATGCCGACGGGAGCATGCGCCATAAAATCAATCAGCTTGCTTTGCTCGTCACGCATCGCGCGTTCCATCCGGCGTCGCTCGCTAATATCCTCGAACCGCCAGTGACAATAACGATGATGTCCGTCGATCGGCCTCGCAATCACACGCCGCCATTCGATTACCCGATGGCCGCGCATCACAGGCAGATCGGAAATAACGGACTGCCCCTTTTGCAAATCATCAACGAGCTTGTGAAACTTGCGCTCGCTCTCGGGGGTGCCGCTAAAGCGCGCAGCCAACGCCGTCATCACAGGCTGTTGCCCCAAATCAATCCAGCCGCGGAAAGCGCGGCTTGCCAAAACGACATTACCGCCCTGATCGGTGATAAGCTGAGGCGTGAGCATGGAGTGAAACGCCTCACGCAGCAAAACCTCCTCAGCAGCGTCGTCATGAGAATGCTTAATCTGCCACCACACAGCCGCCGACATGCCGATCAAAGCCAAAGCCAAAAGGCCGCCGATTACCATCCCCGCAGTATCACCGGCAACATAAGGAGCCAGAACCGCGACCAGACCCAAAGCGGTCATCACGGCCAAGCCCTGAAACATCCGGCGCAGCCGGGCCAACTTGCCCCCACCGCCAGCAGGGATCACGCGAGGGGTAAGCCATCGGATCAGCTTGGATAAGCCTATATGTTTAAACAAAGAAGGCAAAACTTAACCTATTGCATCCATTAAGAAAAACGAGCAAAAACGCACATCGGGAGCGAATCGCGCCCTCGATGGATCCCCTGACTCATGCACCAAGAACGGTATGCAATAAGTTAACAAACCTGAATTTTCTTGATGGAACAAGGCATGCAAGCATTTTCAAGCTTTGTGAGGACCCCGGCAAATATGATAGAATTGGGGCTTACCAAAAAGAGTATTTGAAATGAACCTGTCGTTACCTAAGCTCTCCCCCATTCATAAAGCCTTTATTACGGTCGCCGCGCTGATCCCCATGGTGGCCCCCACCGCCGGACAGGCAGCCCGTCACCAAAATCCCGACCATTCCTGGCATGCGCCCTTTCTAACGGCCATCATGCCCGATGGATCGACCGTCCGTTGCGGCGGACAGCCAGGACCTCATGGAATTGAACCGGAACCATGGGTCAACGCCAAAAGCAAGCTGACAAATCGCAACGGAGTCTGGAGCAAAGACACCCTTACTTATGCTGGCCGTGGAATCGTCATCTCCAGCCGAACAGAGCTTGCCGATGGTCCGTCCAGCCTGCCATGGGCAACAGAATTAACCCTCATGCAGGCTGAAGAGCCCACGTTAATCCGCGCCAAGGGCACCCCTCAAATTTCAACGGATGGCGTCTTCGGTCTGGACCCCTACAAGAATATCTCTACGGAAAAAGTTATTGCCCCCTACCAGCATAAAAGGATGCTGGATGGATGGTATGAACTTAACGACACCTGCCAAATGCTGTGGGCAGCGTACGGCCCGGAAATCAGCCGGGAAAACAGGTGGAATGAAGCCGTGGCCCGACCTGTCTATGACAGCATGGAGGACCGAGCGGCCACAATTCTGGATGCAGAAGCCGCTCAAGAATTCAAACAAGGGAACCCCATCGCCCAACCGCCCCGCCTTCCTCCCGAAATCACGGCGCAGGGCTACAGCTTTGACGCTCCCTATTTCTCGGGCCCCTATCAAACGGCCCATGGCACCCATAACGGCAACCCGGTAACCATCCAATGCGGAGCCAATGAAGATGAAACAGGCAACCTTATCTATACCAACTTGACCGTATGGCGCTTGAGCGAGGATAAAGGCAACGGGAACCTACACACCATCGAATCCGGGGGCTACCGCGCAACTACGGTCACGGATACGTTGTTTTCACAAAACGGACGCGTTTTCAGCACCGGAACCGTTCTTATGGGCGGAAACCTCTACGGCGCCACAGGGGAATCCGTCCCCTTCGAGGATAGACAGTGGGGCGTAAGCTCGATGGGACGACGCACCACCTCCGACCAAACCCCTGCTGATGTTCTGGCAGAAAAACAGGTGGCCACCATGATCTGTTACACGCTTGAGAGAACCCCCACCGCAGGTCAACCCGGCACAGCCACACAAAGACACATAGTCGAAGCGGCACAGGAAGCCCGATCCGATGTTATCCTAAGGATAAATAAAACATACGAAGCGCAAATGGGTACCGGCCCCTATCAAAACACCCCGCCTTCGCATCCGAAGATCATTAACGGCATAAATACCTTTTTCGGAACAGGACTCAAATGAAGTGTTATTTGTGCCGGAAGGTAATACGACCCTTGCTCAGGTCATAGGGGGTCATCTCAACATTGACCTTGTCCCCGGCTAAAACGCGAATACGGTTTTTGCGCATCTTGCCGGAGGTATGGGCCAGCACTTCATGCCCATTATCCAACGTCACGCGAAACATGGCATTCGGAAGGATTTCGGAAACGACTCCTTCAAACTCAAGTAAATCTTCTTTAGACATTCTATCTCTTTCTTGTCTCCGGCCTTCCCCAAAGCCCTAGATATACCAAACAGGGGGGGGAGAAACCTTCTGACCACTTACAACGATGCGGAAAATGGCGCTTTCTGAACAAAAGGTCAAGTCACATGACGCGGCAGGCAGGTTGTCGGCCAAGATTCGCCAAAATCTTGCAGGCGAACAGCCCACTCCGGAGCCAGCTTCAAGCGCAACCTCCCACCACCGGCAAAAATCATCTGCAAATAGCCGTCTTCGAGATTTATGGTTAACAACTCAAGCATGGTGGCCGGATTATTCGGGTTCAGGCCCTGAAATTGAACGCCCAGAACGCCGTTAGCATCCAACGCACTGTTAATCCGCCGATAGACCTGAGCCGGAGGCTCATCCTCCCCAGCCCCTTCATCCTCTTGCTTGTCGGCGGCGCAGTCCCAACAAAAACGCTGCACCACCATGACAAAGGCTTTTTCGTCCGTACGATACGTCATATCGCACACCGGAGCCACCGCATCCTGTAACACGGCGGCCAAAACCTGCACATCCTGCGCATCTTTGGCCATCAATTTGAGCATCTTGCCGTTCATGCCCCCAGCATAACGGCTTTGTCGCTAAGGGCAAGTTAAAGCGATGGATTATTTGGCTGCACCCCAATTAACTATTTAAAATCATGGATAACTAGAGCCTTTTCCGAAAAGGTTGTCGCGCTTTCTAATGTAGGAAAAGGCTCTACCTATTTGCTGCCGAGCAGATTCACGCGTTTAGGTCGTCGTCTAAGGACGCCAACCTAATCACGATCTGATCTAGGGTCACGGCTCCTTAATTTGAGAGGTTCTGCGCGAAGATAAAACCAGCCCTACCGCCTTAAAAAGCGCGACTGTATCCCGATACAGCCATAGATCTTCGCGTAGCAGCTTCTGTTTTTTAGCCAAACCCTTTGTCTAGGCTTTGTATAGCCCACCACCCTCAACGTTTGTGCAGACCCACCACCCGCCCCTGCGGGAGGGTCGAAAATGCCTTGGCATTTTCGGGGAGGGGTCCTCTCGCCCAAACGCCTAAAAACCATCTTCCTCGCCGCCCTGTGTGCAGCAGTCCTAGCGGCTAGGTTGTAAGCGCCGTAGATTACCTGCAAGCCCCTAAAAATCGCGACGAAGGTGGTACATCCCCGCTTAACACACAGGATCCCAATCTACACCCCCTAATCAGGCCTGCGCCCAATTAAATCTCCGTCACGACCTCATCTTGCCCAAATCGCGATTTAGGCAAATGCGCGTTAAAATCCGCCTCGCCACGATACCCGAGCGCCACAATAACGCTGGGGTTCATGCCTTTTTCGCGCAGGCCCAGTTCCTCAGCCAGCACCACTTGATCGAACCCTTCGATCGGACAAGCATCTACGCCGAGCGCCGCCGCGCCCATCAGCAAAAAGCCAAGAGCCAAATAGACCTGCTTTTCGGTCCAGTGCGCCACGTCGCGCAGTTCGAACCGGTGCCGATTAACGAAATAGGAGCGCCCCTGATGCTGCCCATCCCGAGACTGCTCATCCGCGAAACGACAGTCGCGACTTTCCTGATCCAGCAGCTTTAAAAGATAGGCCTCATCCATCTCAGCACGAGCGCACAAAACGACAACATGGGAAGCATTGGCAATCTTCTCGCCGTTAAAGGCATAACGCCCGCCAGCAGCCTTAGCCACCCGGGCCTTCCCTTCTTCGGTTGAGGCGACGACAAAATGCCACGGCTGAGAGTTGGTCGAAGAAGGACTAAGCCGCAACAACGTCTCGATCTGAGCCATCACCTGAGGACTAATCTTTCTCGTAGGATCAAAAACCTTCGTCGTGTAACGTAACTTAACGATCTGCTCGATATCCATAGAGCCCTCCCTCTTTTATGAAACAGACTGCCCATTCTCCGCTTGCAATACATTTTCCAACGCACGCGCTATAAAGGCACTGCGCGATTGATGCGCACGCTCCGCAGCCGCATCAGCGACAGCCAACAAATTGGAGTCGATATTGATATTGACGCGCACAGGCTCCCCTTTAGGCGGAAGCAAAGGAACCAAAACAACCACAGCCTCGGTAAAATCAACCCAGTCCTGCCGCGCCTTCCGTATCTTCTCAAGGCTACGAGGCAACGGGACCGTCTCCCCGTCTCGACGCATCCCCTCAACATGCAAGGCCAAAGCCTCCCGCCCATTGTCAATGACTTCTTCCATGGCATGACCAAAGCTAATACAGCCGGGGAAATCCGGAAACATAATGCCGAAGCTCGATTTTTTTTCTTTATGAATTAAGGCAACGTAACGATCCATATTCAAAGCCCCTTCAGTCCAGCCTGCTTCAAAACAGAATTCACAGTCCCTTTTGGCAAATCTTTTTTAGGGTGAGGAACCGTTACCCTTCCGGATTTAGCCAAATGTTTAAATTGATGGTGCGACCCGCGAGAAGCGACCAAAAACCATCCGTCAGCTTGAAGCAGCTTGATAAGTTCGCGACTATTCATCTTTATCTAGTGTGTATAATTATACACACTCCCCTCCCAAAAAGCAACCTTAAAGTGTGTAGTATTATACACAACTTTAAAACGAGGAGAAAGCCCGCCTATAAACAACGCGTCTCAAGCCGCCTGTTTCACCCGTTCAATCTGAGCGCCGCACGCGCCAAGCTTTTCTTCCAACCGTTCATAGCCACGATCAAGATGGTAAATGCGGTTCAGCACGGTTTCCCCTTCCGCCGCCAACCCGGCCAAAGCCAAAGATACCGAGGCGCGTAAATCGGTCGCCATCACCGGGGCGCCCTTCAACTTCTTCACCCCACGCACCATGGCCGAAGAGCCGTGCACGGTAATATTCGCCCCCATGCGCACCAGTTCAGGCACATGCATAAAACGATTTTCGAAAATCGTCTCGGTAATCATGGCCGCCCCGTCGCAAACGCACATTAACGCCATGACCTGCGCCTGCAAATCGGTGGGGAAACCGGGATAAGGCTCGGTCATGATGTCCACGCCGTGAATATGCGAGCCCTTGCGCCGCACCCTCAGCCCGTCGTCCGTATCCTCGGTCACGACCCCAGCCAGTTCCAAAATTTCAAAAACCGTCTTCAGGCAATCGCGCCGTGCCCCGACCAGTTCCAAATCCCCGCCGGTGATCGCGGCAGCCATAGCAAAAGTCCCGGCCTCAATCCGATCGGCAATCACTGCATGCTTCGCGCCATGCAACCGGTCCTTCCCCTGAATGTGCAACCGGTCCGTACCGATCCCTTCGATCTGCGCGCCCATCGCCACGAGACAATTCGCCAAATCGGACACTTCGGGTTCGCGGGCAGCATTGACCAGCACTGTCTCCCCCTTGGCCAAAACAGCGGCCATCAAAATATTCTCAGTCCCGGTGACGGTCACGCAAGGAAAAACAATCTCCGCGCCCTTCAAGCCCAGCGGCGCAGCCGCATTAATGTACCCTTCTTCTATCGCAATCTGAGCGCCCATTTTCTCAAGCGCCTTGATATGCAAATCGACAGGCCGCGTCCCGATCGCGCACCCGCCGGGCAGCGAAACCCGAGCCTCCCGCGCCCGCGCCAAAAGAGGCCCCAAAACCAGAATACTGGCCCGCATCTTGCGCACAAGATCGTAAGGCGCCGTCGTATTAGTAATGGCCTTGGCACAAAGATCGACCGTATGGCCGCATCCGCCCGCGCCGTTCAGACCGAGCCGAACCCCATGCTGCCCAAGCAAATTCCCCATCGTGGCAATATCGGCAAGCTGCGGCACATTGCTCAAGGTCACCGTCTCATCCGTCAGCAAGCACGCCGTCAGCAACGGCAAAGCCGCATTCTTGGCACCGCTGATGGAAATCCGTCCCTTAAGCGGCACGCCGCCGCGAATAATCATCTGATCCATTTTACATCCTTGGCAAAGTCACGCCCTTTTGGCCCATATATTTGCCGCCCTTATCAGCATAAGAAATCTCGCACGGCGTATCGCCTTTAAGGAACAAAAACTGGCACAAACCTTCATTGGCGTAAACACGCGCAGGCAAAGGGGTGGTGTTAGAAATCTCGAGAGTCACATGCCCCTCCCATTCGGGCTCCAGCGGCGTGACATTGACGATCAGCCCGCAACGCGCATAGGTCGATTTCCCCAAACAAATCACAAGCACATCCCGAGGGATCTTAAAATATTCAACCGTCCGCGCGAGAACGAAAGAATTCGGCGGAACGACACAAACGTCGGTCTGACGATTGACGAAACTGGTTTCGGAGAATTGCTTGGGATCGACGATCGCATTATCGACATTGGTAAAAATCTTAAACTCGTCGGCGACGCGCGCATCATAGCCGTAAGAAGAAAGGCCATAGGAAATCACACCATTGCGTTGCTGCTTCTCCTCGAACGGAGAAATCATCTGATGCTCGAGGGCTTGCTGGCGGATCCAGTGGTCAGGCATAACGGACATGGGCTCAAACTTTCTCCTGCGTGGGCTGAGGCGAGTCCTCGGACTGCTTGGCCCGTTCCTGTTGTTGACACTTCCGGCGACGAAGATTCTGACGCAAGGCCGCAGCAGCACGCTCTTCACGCGCCTTAGCGGCAGCGGATGGCTTCAACGAAGACGACATCGGACTGATTCTCCTGCAAACCGGCGCGTAAGAAGAGCCTAAAAAGCTTTAAAGTTCAAGCTTCTCGAACAGCCGCCCCCTAATTACACGACTTTTTAACACTTATTCTCTACACGCTCACAAACAGTATTTCCAACCAAAAGGACCGACCCATGGCCCATTTATTGTCTCTTTTAGGCTTTTTCTCCTTCTTTTTCATCAACTTCCCGGCTTTAGCCTCAACCGAAGCCGTCCAAACCGCCGCCCCGGAAAGCGGATGGCTAGGTTGGGCCGTCTTAGCAATCTTTACCATTGCCTACACCTTTGTTCTTTTGGAAGAAAAAATCCACCTACGCAAATCCAAACCGGTCACGATCGGCGCGGGCCTAATCTGGATCTTTGTCACGATCGCCTTTGCACGAGAAGGCCGATCGGTCGAAGCCGTCACGTTGTTACGTCATTCCTTATTGGAATATGCGGAACTAATGCTCTTCCTGCTAGCCGCCATGACGTACGTCAACACGATGGAAGAGCGCGGCCTGTTCAACGCCCTACGCGCCAAGCTGGTATCCAAAGGCTATTCCCTGCGCAGCCTTTACTGGATCTGCGGCGGGCTGGCTTTCATCATGTCGCCGGTCGCCGACAATCTGACAACGGCCCTAGTCCTTGCCGCCGTCGCCTTAGCGGTCGGCCACGGCAATAAAAAGTTCATTATCGCGAGCTGCATTAACATCGTCGTCGCCGCCAATGCTGGCGGCGCGTTTAGCCCATTCGGCGACATCACCACCTTGATGGTATGGCAAAAAGGTGTCGTCGCCTTCCACGAGTTCTTCGTGCTATTCCTCCCGTCGCTGGTCAGTTGGCTGGTCCCGGCAGGCATTCTCTCCCTAACGATTCCCAAAAAAGTTCCGGAATCCGCCAAGGAAAAAGTCAAAATCAAAAAAGGCGGCAAAACGATTGCCTTTCTTTTCGTCCTCACCATTGCCCTAACCGTCACGCTGCACCAAACGCTGCATGTCCCTCCCTTTTTGGGCATGATGACGGGTCTGGGTATTCTGAAAATCTTCGGCAATTTCGTCCGTCGCCATGAAATCCGACGCCGCAAAAAAGAAAATCTGATGGATGTAGGCGAACCCTTCGATATTTTCGTCAGCCTGCGTCGCATCGAATGGGATACGATGATGTTCTTCTACGGCGTGATGATGTGCGTCGGCGGCATCGGCGCGCTCGGCTACCTTCAAACCCTGTCGCATTATCTCTACACCGACATGGGGGACACCATCGCCCACATCCTGATCGGCATCCTGTCCGCCGTGATCGACAACATCCCGGTTATGTTCGCCGTGCTGAATATGGGACAAGACCATTCGCTGGGCCAATGGCTGTTGGTCACGCTCACGACCGGCATCGGCGGCTCGCTTTTGTCGATCGGCTCGGCAGCGGGCGTCGCCCTCATGGGCCAAGCGCGAGGCAGCTATACCTTCATGGGCCATCTGAAATGGAGTTGGGCGATCCTGCTCGGCTATGCGCTTGGCATCGCCAGCCACATGCTCCTCAACGCCGGAATGTTTTAGAGCCAATAGAGCCTTTTCCGAAAAGGTTGTCGCCCTTTCTGTTCCCGGAAAGAAAAGGCTCTAACTCATTGCTACCGAGCAGATTCACGCGTTTAGGTTGTCGTCTAAGGACGCCGACCTAATCACGATTTGCTCTAGGCAACCTATAGGCAGAGCTTTTCGCAAGTTTACTCTTCGCAAATTTTATCAAAGAGCAGGTCCACCACGCTCGACTTTGTCTTCCCACACCTCGCCCTTTGTGCAGGCCCACCACCCGCCCCTTGCGGGAGGGTCGAAAATGCCTTGGCATTTTCGGGGAGGGGTCCTTCTGTTCCCCGGCCTACATCACGCGGCGCACTTCCTGAACCTCAGGGATAAAATGGCGTAGCATTTGCTCAATCCCGAACTTGAGCGTCGCGGTCGCGCTGGGGCACCCGGCGCAAGCACCTTTAAGCCGCAAATAAACAATGCCGTCCTCATAGCGCTCGAACCCGACATCACCACCATCCTGAGCCACAGCCGGACGAATACGCTGATCCAAAAGCTCGACGATCTGCCGCACAACCTCTTCATCACTGGACGTCTCGCCCCCGGCAGAAGCAACAGAAGCCCCCGCCTCAGCCGCGCCGACAGCCTCCACATCCACAACCGGACGCCCTTCGACAAAATGATCCATGATGACGGCCAAAACCGCAGGACGCAAAACTGCCCATTCGACCGTTGGCGCGCGCGTGACGCTGATAAAATCAGTCCCGAGGAAAACGCCTTGCACGCCGTCCAAAGCAAAAAGAGCCTGCGCCAACGGCGACGAAGCCGCTTGCTCAACGTCGGGTATATCCATGGGCGTATCGACGACGGCACGGCTTGGCAAAAACTTCATAGTAGCGGGATTGGGGGTATCTTCCGTTTGAATAAACATGAAGGTCACTCCTGAGCAGTTTCAAGACAACGGCAAGTATCGGGCACAATGATAAGCGGAATCTTAAGCTTGCGAATCCCCTTATCGCTCGTCAAATATTGGATCAGCGTGTTATGCGCATTTTCGCCGGTCTGCGCCGCAAGAACCAACGTCGAAACATCAGGCTCTTCGTCGATCAGTTCGATCAACACGCTGCGAGTCTCGCCTTTGTAATAATAGGTCAAAGGCTTGAATCCGGTAATAGCCTCAACGGTTTTTTCATGCGCAGCCACAACCGCGCGCACGCGATCAAAAGCCTCATCATCCAAAGCCCGTTCAACGCCGCTCCAAGTTTCGATCCCTTGCTGCTCGACGACCCCCAAAAAAGCGACACGACCACCGACGGCGCGCGCGCGTTCGGCTGCGTATTGCATAGCGATCTGGAACTCAAGGCTTTCATCAACCACAACCAGAAAAACGCGACCACTCATGACAGGACCTTTCTTACGACATTTTCCGGAAGACATACGCCGAGCCGCCGCCAATTCCAAGCGACAGCATCAGCGCAAGCAACGCATACCCGGCAGGCTGTGTCCGAGCCATTCGGCTAATATCGGCATTAAGTCCGACTTGCGCAACATTTAAAGTCTCTTCACGCTTAGCGGTAAGATTCCCCTTAGAAAACTCATAAATATGAGCCTGATACGCGCCGATAGGCACACTAGCAGGCAGAAAAAGATCGGCGCGGAACAAATTACTTTCCAAAATATTCACACCACGTTCGCGATAACGGAACAGGCCTTGCCCTTTCTTTGTGCTGACATAGCCCGCACCGGCAGGCGTTTGAGCCAAAGGCAGATGATCAATATCAAGCCCGTATTCAAGCGCGGTCTTCTCACCGACAATTTCTTTAATAGGCTTGGAAGAAACGACGGCATAATAGCTCGGCACAGGCCCGATGATTTGGGGCTGACCGTTGATCCAAATACCGGCTTGTTTAACCTTGGCGCGAACCTTGGCCTCGACCGGAGGCCCCTCAATGACGATCACAGCATCAGCCCGATTTTTCAATACCCCGAAAACCGTAAGCTTGGCGCCATCAAACCCCTCGCTCACGCCAACGAAATTGTCCGTTAAATTGGCGGCGACAACTTTGGTACGCTTAGCCCACGCGGGTTGAGCCGAAACCGCCAAACAAAAGACCCCCAGAAAAATCGCGTTCAAAATCCT
>JBFWLD010000043.1:0-11731 GCA_050252315.1 Bdellovibrionales bacterium | reverse complement strand
CCAAGCCCGGACTGACTATTCAAAATGAAGCGGAAGCCTACTTTTTCGATCTTTGGGTGCAATCGTTCGGTCCTTTTGCTCGCTATTTGGAACAGGCCTCCTTAAAGGGCGAAACCATATCGCCTCAACTTTTCTACACGGGATTTTATATCGACCCTAAGGCCGCCGATGCTTTCTGTGACTTACCGACAAGGCACGGACCACGCAAACCTCATTTTGTCCAAATGTTCACGCCACCGGGTTCTTCGCCGTGACGCACTTGTTCTTTTTAGGCTTACACGATAGCTTTAGGGTCAACGCTCCCTTTTATCTGGACTAAAACAGCATGCTTCCTTTTCCGGTTTCCCCATCAAACACCGCCGTCTTGCTGATAGATTTGCAAAAAGGATATTGCGATCCTCACGGCGATGCTGCGCAAACTTTAGGGTGGGATTGCCATCCTCTGCATGAAGTTTGTCAGCGCCATCTCCCGTTTATTAAAAAGCTACGCAAGATTTTACCCGCCCCTCACCTTATTTGGGCACGTTTTGAAGAACATGAAGACACCATGGCGCCGAACATTCCGATGAAACAGGACGAGGTTTTTCATCGACTGTGTTTGCGGGGGACTCCCGGCTTTGCATATCATCTTGTCAGCCCCCTTCCTCTTGAAGCCGAAGTTTTAAAATTCCATCCTTCCGCCTTTCATAAAGACGCACGAGTCCACATGATCGGAGCCCCGGAAACAAACGAATCCCACTCATTGCCCGATTATTTAAAAAGCCTGAATGTGGATACGCTCGTTTTCACCGGCGTTCTTGCGACAAGATGCGTTTATGGCAGCATCCTTGGCGCTTCGATTTTCGGATTTAACTGTCTTTGCCTGTCCGATCTTATGGCCGTGCCGGAGGGAGAAGTCTTCCAAAACGAGCTTTCCGCGCATGAAATAACGCGGAATATGTTTTATGCTTATCCGTTTGAATCAGAAGAATTCCTGTCCCTTATAACAAGGGAAGGGGAAGACAAAAACGGTAAGCGATCGGCATAGAGCATGAAAGGCCCTTCCATCCTGATTTTTAAGCATCCTTTGCTGGAAAACTTGACGCCTCAAGCAAAAAGCCCTTTTATGGCGTTAAACGTTTAACCAAGGATTCCCTTATGCTTAAGAACCCTCCGATTACGCTGCATCACGGCGACATCCCTTCCGACCTTGTTTTCACTGACAGCGTGGCGATTGATACGGAATCCATGGGGCTCAACCCGGCGCGTGACCGTTTATGCGTGGTTCAGCTTTCCGCCGGGGACGGCACCGCCCATTTGGTTAAATTCGAAAAAGACGCCTACCAAGCGCCCAATCTGAAACGCATGCTGCGCGATCCGGCCATTACCAAGCTGTTTCACTTTGCACGCGCCGATTTGGGCATGATTTCCTATTATCTGGGCGTGATGCCGGAGCCGGTTTACTGCACCAAAATCGCATCCCTGCTCGCCCGCACTTTTTGCGATCGGCATGGGCTGAAGGATTTATGCCACGATCTTTTGGGCTTTGACCTACCCAAGGAGCAACAGACCTCGGATTGGGGAGCGGCAACGCTGACGCCCGAACAGCAATCCTATGCCGCTTCGGATGTTTTGTACCTGCACAAACTTCGCAACAAGCTGGATGCCATGCTGGTGCGCGAGGGGCGCGACAAACTGGCCAAGGCGGCTTTCGCCTTTTTACCCGCCCGCGCCGCACTTGACTTGGCGGGATGGGAAAATGTCGATATATTTGCGCACAAACCTTCTCGATAACGCGCGAACCGCCAAGGATGACCAGCGACAAGCCCCTTCCCCCCCTCGAAAAAAGCGAACGGCTTGGCCAATTGAGGCCACGCGATACGCGCGCGGCCAGAAACCGGTCCATCCGTTATACCCGCTTTGTTGATATTATGCGCTGGGCGCTGCCAGTTACGGTTCTGGTCGGGCTTGGCCTTCTGCTTTTCTGGCCGATTTGGCATACTAATCGCGTTTCCGCCGTGGTGGTCGAAAATGTGCCGAACCTCATGGTCGAGAACCTGAATTTGACCGGCGTCGATGAAAAAGGCCAGCCCTATGCCCTGACCGCCGACCGTGCCTTGCAGGCGGCCAATACCAAAAACCTTGTCGATCTGGAAAAACCACGCGGAGAAATGACCATGACCGGCGGCGCGTGGGTGGCTTTGCATGCCGATCAGGGGCGACTCGACCAAAACACCAAAAAGCTCTGGCTTGGCGGCCATGTAGAGATTTTCCACGACAAAGGCTATCGCTTTTCAACACAGGAAATGAATGTCGATATTCCGCAAAGTACGGCGTGGGGAGAACAACCGGTTGAAATACAAGGAAGTTTCGGAGAAATCCACGGGCAAGGTTTTCGCTTTTTAGAAGGCGGCCATACCCTTGTCGTAACAGGTCCGGCCACGGCAAGGCTTGATTTGCGGGCTTTAGGCAGACCTGATAAAGATAATCTCAACACTTCACCCTCACGATAACGCTATGAATTCTGTTTTTCGGTCCCTTTGTTGTTCCTGTTTGGCCCTGCTGGTAGCGGCAGGCCCGGCCATGGCCCGCGAAAAATCGGCAGAACCGTCGGAAATGGTTGATATTTCCGCCGAGCAAAGCCTTGAATATTACAAAGACACCAAGCTTTACGTCGCGCGCGGCAAGGCCCGGGCCGTCAAGGGCGACATGGTGGTCGAAGCCGACCTGCTAACCGCCCATCAGCGCGACGGCGCTAAAGATTCCTCCGGCAAAGGCGCTGGCAGCATCGACCAGCTAACCGCGGAAGGAAATGTCGTAATCCGCGACCCGAAACAGCAGGTTTACGGGCAGCGGGCCGTGTATGATATGGACGAAAAAACGATCAAAATTACCGGATCGAACCTTAAATACATCACACAGAGCGACATTGTGACGGCACAGGATTCGCTTGAATATTATGAAGACCGCAAAGTGGCGGTCGCACGCGGTCGCGCCATCGGAGAGCATGACGGCAGCCGCATTCAGGCCGATACGTTGAGCGCGCACTTCACCTCATCGCCGACCGGGCAAATGGAGATGTCGCAAATGTTCGCCAAAGGGCATGTCATCATCACGACCAAAGACGGCGGGGTATCGCGCGGACAGGAAGCCGTCTATAATGTAAAGAAAAATGTAGCGGTTTTAAGCCAAAACGTTCGCGTGACGCGCGGGCAAACCCAACTGGCCGGAGACAAGGCCGAAATTGATTTCGCCACGGGCCAAAGCCGCTTGATCAATAGCGGATCGGGCCGGGTCCGAGCGTTATTGCCGACCTCTTCCGACTCGGGCAAGAAAAAGGAAACGCCATGAAACCGGCAGGAAAAGTTATCCCGTTCGCGACAGGCGAAGAAAACCAAGAAGATACGCCAACGCCGCGCAAAATGCCTGGGCATGGGCTGGAAGCCATGCATCTGGGCAAACAATATAAAGGCCGCCCGGTCCTGCACGATGTCAGCATCAACCTCCAGCGCGGCGAAGTGGTCGGCCTGTTGGGGCCCAACGGCGCAGGCAAAACCACAAGCTTTTATATCCTGACCGGTCTTATCGCTCCGGACATCGGCTCGGTATCCATTGACGGGATGGATGTTTCCAATCTTCCTATGTACCAACGCGCACGGCTGGGGCTTAGCTATCTGCCGCAAGAAGCCTCCATTTTTCGCGGACTGAATGTCGAGGACAATATCCGCGCAATCTTGGAAGTCATCGAACCGGACCGCGACACGCGCGAAAGCATGCTGGACGAACTTTTGGTCGAATTCGGCATCACCCACCTTCGCCGTGCTCCCGCTGTCGCTCTTTCCGGCGGCGAACGTCGTCGCGTGGAAATCGCCCGTGCTCTGGCTTCGCAGCCGCATTTTCTTTTGCTGGACGAGCCTTTTGCCGGAATCGACCCCATCGCTCTGGGCGATATTCGCGATCTGGTCGTACATTTGCGCGATCGCGGGCTCGGCGTTTTGATCACGGATCACAATGTACGCGCCACGCTGGAAATCGTGGACCGCGCCTATATCATCCATGATGGACGCGTGCTGATGGAAGGATCGCCTGCCGAAATCGTCGAACACGCCGACGTTCGCCGCGTCTATCTTGGCGATGAGTTCAGAATGTAAGCCGATATGAGTGTTTCGCAGCGCCTTGATCTTCGAGCTACGCAATCGCTGGTAATGACGCCGCAATTGCAACAGGCGATTAAGCTGCTGCAATTATCCAATCAGGATTTGTGCAGCTTTGTAGCGCAAGAAATCGACCACAACCCTTTTTTAGAATATGCCGAAGACGGCGAACGATCGGGTCCCATGGCCGAACCGGGCGCGGAAGTTCTCTTAGAAGATCCCGGCGCCCGCGCTTTGGTGCGCGAGGCGCAAAACGCCCCACCTTCTGAACAAGAACCGACCCTTCAGTCCAATGAAGACGACTCTTTCACCCCGCAGGAACGTAGTGGCGGAGAATACGATCCATCCGCGCCTCAACGATCCTTGGCGGAAACCGTCGCCGAACGCCCGAGCTTACGCGATCATCTGCTCAGCCAAATTCACGTTGATTTCACCGATCCCGCTGAACGAATGATTGCCGCCGCGCTTGTCGAGCTGTTGGACGAAGCCGGATACCTTCCCAGCGATCTGGAATTGGCCCGCACGCAAATGGGCATTTCCGCCGAGTTGCTGGAACGCGTCATCACGCGCCTTCACTATTTAGAGCCAGCCGGAATTTTTGCGCGATCCCTCAAAGAATGCCTTGCCATCCAGCTTCGCGAAAAAAACAGGCTGGACCCCGCCATGCAGCTTTTGCTGGACCATTTGGACCTTTTGGCCAAGCGGGAAATGGCCATACTGATGAAACTTTGCCACGTCGATTCCGACGATCTGGCCGACATGATCGCTGAAATCCGCGCCTTGGACCCTAAACCTGCCGTCGCCTTTGCCTGCGATGCCGCACCGCCCATCACGCCTGATGTTTTGCTGTCCCCCCTGCCCGGCGGCGGCTGGCATATTGAGCTGAATCCCGAAACGCTGCCACGCGTGCTGGTCAATGAATCTTTTTACACCCGCCTGAACACCGGCTCGCCGTCCGGCGAGGACAAAGCTTATGTCAATGATCGCTGGCAACAAGCGAACTGGCTTGTCAAAGCGCTGCACCAGCGGGCCACGACCATCTTGAAAGTCGCGTCGGAAATCGTCAAAAAGCAGGATCAATTTTTCGTCTATGGCATTCAGTATCTCAAGCCGCTTGTGCTACGCGATATTGCCGAGGCCATCGAAATGCATGAATCAACCGTCAGCCGTGTCACACAAAACAAATATATCGCGACGCCACGCGGATTGTTTGAACTGAAATATTTCTTCACGACGGCCATCGCCACCACAGGGGGACAGGAAACCGTCTCTACCCTAGCCGTGCGGCAACGCATCAAGGAGCTGATTGAGGCGGAAGATCCCAAGGCGGTTTTGTCGGACGATAAGCTTGCCGAGATTTTAAAACGCGAAGGGATCGACATTGCGCGCCGCACGGTCGCCAAATATCGCGAAGGTTTGGGAATCGCTACATCGGCGCAGCGGCGACGGGAAAAGCGGAACCCGTAGCGGCCTACTCTTCTTACGATCCTCGCTTTTTAATTACCCTATCCCTGATTCGCTGATAGACTTTTGCCATCGCACTTTGACTACAGGAGTCTTGTCATGTTGGAAGAGTTTAAAGCCTTTATCTCTCGCGGGAATGTTATTGATCTGGCGGTCGGCATCATTATGGGCTCGGCTTTTACCGCCATCGTCTCCTCGCTGGTCAGCGATATTATTATGCCGCCGATCGGACTTGTTCTGGGCGGTATCGACTTTTCGGACTTTTTCATCAGCCTTGACGGCACGGTCTATCAAACCCTCAAGTCCGCCAAAGACGCCGGAGCGGCAACGATCAATTACGGCCTTTTCATCAATGCCATCATCAAATTTCTGATCGTGGCCTTTGCCGTCTTTATTCTGGTCAAGCAGGTTAACCGTTTTCATAAAAAGGTTGAAGCAGCCCCTTCCCTGACCAAGGACCAACAATTGCTAATCGAAATTCGCGATCTGTTGAAAAAATGATGGGTAAACACAAGGAAATCAGATGGTTACTTTTCCGTTTTCTTGTTCTCTTGACTCCTCGCAACGAAGGGCTATGTTGGTCTTCTTGTTTGGGAGATGGATGTCTCCCGCTGGTTTGGCCTGAGGCGTGCACGATTTCTTTGAAGGCACGAACATGATGTAACTGGGCCGTTTTCGTAACGATTAACTTTTAGGTTTTCCATGCAACTTTCCGTTAAAGGCAAGCAAATTGATGTTGGTGACGCGTTGCGTCAGCACGTTGACGAACAACTGACCGAAATTGTCGGCAAACTTTTTGGCGACACGCTGGATGCGCAGGTCACGTTTTCGCGCGAAGCGCATTTATTCCGCGCCGATATTACCGTTCACGCCGGTCGTGGCATTACCCTTCAAAGCAATGCCAGCGCAACGGAACCCTATCCTGCTTTCGATCAGGCCGCCGAACGTATGGCCGAACGTCTGCGCCGCCACAAGAACCGCTTAAAGAAGCATCATCAAGAAGCCAAAACCGATGACGCTGTCATGGCCCAAACGTTTGTTTTGAATGCCGAGCAGGAAGACGCCTCGGAAACGGGCAACGACAACCCTATCGTCATCGCAGAAATGGCGACGCCGATCGAAATGCTGACCGTTAGCGAAGCCGTTATGAAACTTGATCTTGGCGATCTTAGTGCTTTGATGTTCCGCAACCGCGCGAACGGCAAGCTTAACATGATCTATCGACGCAATGACGGGAATATCGGCTGGATCGACCCGTCTCAAAGCGCGAAAGCCTAAAGGTCCGGCCATGAACAGGCCCGTCGCTTTATCTGACATCCTTGGCTCAAACGCCGTATTGGCCGACGTTGAAGCCAACGACAAAAAGCAGCTTTTGGAAATGCTGGCGCACCACGCGTCGGCTGCGCTTGGTATCGAAGAACATATCCTGACGGATGTTTTGTGGGAACGCGAAAAGCTTGGAACAACCGGTGTAGGTCATGGCATTGCCATCCCGCACGGACGTATTCCCGGTCTGGCCGAAGTACGCGGCTTTTTTGCAAAACTCAACACAGCCATCGGGTTTGATGCCGTGGACAACCAGCCCGTCGATCTGGTTTTTCTTCTTCTTGCCCCCCAAGATGCTGGCGCCGACCATCTCCACGCCCTCGCCGCCGTTTCGCGCGCGTTGCGCGATGAGGCCTTATGCGAGAAACTGCGTAAGACCAAAGACGCGTCGTCCATCACAAAACTGTTGGAACAAGTTACAACCAGCGAAGCTGCTTAAAAACTGTTTCAGTCACGCATCAAAAGGAAGCCTCTTGACAAAGGGGCTTCTTTTTTGTCCTGATCAGTCTATGCCTACACGTCGCCGTTACCCGCCTCGTCAAAAACGAAAGCCCCCTTCCGAATGGCCTAGCCTTTTATTGGGATGGATCTTTATTATCGTTGTTTTGTTCGGCATCGTTTTTATGATTCTCCATGCCAAACCGGAACGTCCTCTGGTTTGCGATGAAGACGCGCGCCGATCAACATCTCTGACAAAATTTGGAACGTGTCGCTATCGGTAGATAGAATCAGCTTAACGTGTCGATCAGTGTTTCTTGATTCTTCTTCTCCGTTGCGATCACTTTAGCGCTGGCCTGATAAGATATTTCCGCAAGTTTCATATCAATGATTTCCGATGCCAAATCGACATTCGGCTCGGCAATTAATCCCTTCGCGTTGGCATCAGGCGACGATGGGTCATAGGCAACGGAATAAGCTGGTTCGCGATTGATGGTTTGAGTCGTCACACCAAAATTATGATCACCGATCGAAGCAGAAACAGAAATCACATCCGTCGGTTGATAGGACGTCGCCTTTTCCGAACCCTCTGTCGGTAGTTTTCCGGTCGAAGAAACATTAGCAATATTCGTCGCCGCATTTTTGACTTTTACAGCGGCGGCATTCATGCCGGAGACAGCAATAGAAAAGACATTTGACATGGAGTCGTCCTTTTTTATTACGTTTTATTAACCTAACTTTCTACTTCTTCAATGTAGAAGCATTCTACCATGTTACGGTTAATTGTTTCTCAATAAAACCTTCGAATTTCCTAAGTTTTCCGCGAAAAATTCGCGTTTTTTCTTCAAAAAAAGTGTCCGTATTAACTTGAGATTCAGCAATCCGGGATAAGGTGAACTTATCAGGAAGAAAAAAGGTTTCGACTCACTGTTGGGACCCAACCACTAACTAAAGAGTATCACCATGGCCCAGGAATATGACTTCCAGTACCTTGCCCCGTCCACCGATGAAACGCTTGAACGCCTCATCGCGATGACCAACCAGACCAATCTGGTTGCCCTCGACAAGAGTCTGGCCGCCATCCGCCGCTCCTCCGGAAGCTATGCCGCCGCCGCCGCCCGCGTGGGAAGCATCGCCGAGCGTATCGTTCGAGCCGTGCACGAAGTTGGCATGACCTTGCCGCCGCACCAGCGCGCGCTTTAATCCAACTCGGTTTTCCTAACGGATTTTGACTGTACCCCCCTTACAGTCTTTCTCAAGGGCCCGCGAAAGCGGGCCCTTACCTTTTGGCAAAAAGTTACGAAATCCTTTGATTATGGTTAGCAATTGGTTTGAATCTGCTTACCATTCTCTTAAACTAGAGAAACACAGAATCGTTTCTCTTCACACAAAGGATTTCCTTCATGTCATTCGCCAATATTCTGATCGGCACGCCCTGTTACGGCGGCATGGTTTCGCATCTTTACATGCAGTCCGTTTTGCAGATGGTGGCCTATGGCTCCAGCAAAAATATGATGTTTACGCTTGGCCTGTTGGCGCACGATTCGTTGGTGCCGCGCGCGCGTAATACGCTGTTCGCCAAATTTCTGGACATGAAAGAGCTAACGCACCTTTTCTTCATCGACGCAGATATTGGCTTTGACCCGACAGCCATCGAACGTATGGTCAATTTCGATCAGGACGTTGTGGCAGGCATGTACCCGCTCAAAGTGATTCACTGGCCACAGGTGGCCAAACGCGCGCCGCAAGTTCCGACGGATGAGCTTGTCCATAGCGGGCTGAACTATGTCGGCATCCCCTGCAAGGGAGAGGAGCTTGAAGAGCGTGACGGGTTTACGACAGGCTCTTACGCCGGGACCGGCTTTATGCTGATCAAACGCAACGTTGCCGAAAAGATGGCTGCCGCCTATCCGGAAACGCATTACAAAGCGGCCCAGACCTATCCCATTCCCAAACAGCAAAGCCCGAACCTCTACAATATTTTTGATTGTATGGTCGATCCGGACACCAAAACGTACTTAAGCGAAGATTTCACGTTCTGTCATCGCTGGCGGAAGATCGGCGGCAAAATATGGCTGGATCGTCAAACCCAATTGACCCATATCGGCACCTATCCGTTTGAAGGCAAGCCGACGACAGAACTGCCTTTTATTTCGTGAGGCCCCTCATGAGAAAGCTCGATTCTCTTTCTTGGTTCCTTTCCGTTCTGGCACTGGCAGGCGTAGTCCATCTTTGGACGGCTGTGCCCCCTACTGCCGACCATCGCCCCCCAACCGAAACCGCCTATGAGCGTGTTTTGAGAACGCAGACGCTCCGGTGCGGGTACGGCACATGGCACCCCGGCGTTTACAAAGATCCGACAAGCGGCGAGATGAAGGGCCTTTTTGTCGAACTGATCAACCAAATGGGCAAGCTAAGCAATCTAAAAATCGAATGGACCGCCGAGGTTGATTGGGGTCAAATCACCCAAGCCCTGCAAAGCGGGAAGATCGACGCTTTTTGCGCAGGCATGGCCAATGACGCCGCGCGGGGCAAACAGCTTGCTTATAGCCGCCCCCTGTCCTTCTGGACTTTTGACGTCATGGTTCGCGCCGACGATACGCGCTTTTCCGGCGACAGCGTTACGGTCGGAGAGCTAAACAAGCCGACCTATGCCACGGCCTACACCGAAGGCGACGTTTTGGAAACCATCGCCAAAAGCGATTTTCCGAAGGTTAAAGGGATACCCTTGCCGCCTTTAGGCACGCCGGCAGACAATGTGATGAACGTGTTGAGCAAAAAAACGGATTTTGTTGTTATGCCCAAGGTGATGTTTCAGGCCTTTGAAGCGGCCAACCCCGGCAAACTGCGCTATTTAAGAGTCACACCGCCTTTGCGCGCCTTTGGCAATGTAATCGCGGTCGGAATGGAGGATTTACGCCTTCAACAGCTCGTCAACGCCTCCGTCGAAGAGCTTACCTCGAGCGGCACCTATATCCAGATCCTACAAAAATACGATCAGGCCTATCCGGGGGCCTTTATCCCCGTCAAGGCGGCTCCTTAACTTGGGAAGGACTGCACGAAGATAAAACACAAACGACCTCCTGCGCGTTTTCAGCGCAAGAGGTCAGCTATGCTTCGCCCTGCTCTAGAGCAGATCGTGATTAGGTTGGCGTCCTTAGACGACAAACTAAGCGCGTGAATCTGCTCGGCAGCAAAGAGGTAGAGCCTTTTCCGGCAATAGAAAAGGCGTCAACCTTTTCGGAAAAGGCTCGAGGCCTTAGGCGCTCGTATCGACCGTAGCACCCCGGCCAGTCTCAGCCGGAGGCGGGGTCGGCGTAGCCGTTTCAGGCGGCGTCGTAACGACTTCCCGCGGCGGTTCTACTGCCGTAGGCCGGTCATTTTGGACGCGTTCGACTTGCGTCGAAAGCACACCTTGTTGAGCAACGGGGCCAATATCAGTCATGGTGAACTCCCTTTTAAAGGTTGTCCGTCTATGCTGTCTATTATGCCTCATAATGATTGCGGAATGAATAAGATTCGACCAAATTGGTCCGATTATGGTTAACAAAAACGGCTTTTTTGCTAATTTTCAATTCAAGGGTATGAAAAATTTTACTTTATATCTTTCGCCGTACGGTAAGAGTCCAAAACGGAACGGAACATATCCACTTCATTCAAATTAGCGGAAGCGGATTGCAAATCCTTGAACTCAGTCATTTTTTCAGGCCGCGTCAGAATTTTAAAGGTATTGCCCTTCTTGGTCTTGTCCATCGCATCGCCATAGTCGATGGCTAATTTATCCAAACCGTCCGTGTCACCTTTTTGAGCCATGGCAAGCGCCGCCGTAACAAGCCACGAGGCCTTTTCCTCCGAAATCGGTTTGTCGTTCGGCGGACCGATAAGGCTCATCAACGCGCTGATAGCATCCGGCCAATTTCTGGCGCGCATCGCAATATCCGCCCGCAAAAGCAACGAAGGTTTGCTGTTCCCCGGCGGGAACGCCGCCAAGGCCTCGTCATATTTTCCAAGCTCAGACAAAGCCCTTACCCGCAAAAGCTGACGTTGTGCCTGAATCGACAGGCTTTGCCCGACGGACTCCGCCTGACTTTCTTCAAGCACGGCCAAGGCCTCTTTCGCCTTGTGATCCAAAAGACGAACAGCGGCAAGACGTGTGGCAACCTGTACTCTTTCATCCGCTGTCGTAGCATATTTGATTTCGTCCCTCAAAAGTTTCGACGCCGGATCAAGCAAATCAATCTGAATTAACCGCTCGGCCAAATTTTTCCGGACGACATTGCCCCCCTCCCCAGCAGGAAGCAGGGCTTTAAAATCCGTGAATAAGCCCAAGGCCTCGATCGGAGACAAATCCTTACCGGCATCCGTCAGGA
>JBFWLD010000042.1:0-11818 GCA_050252315.1 Bdellovibrionales bacterium | reverse complement strand
TTTTGATTCGCTTCCGGTCTGGCAAAATGTCGCCTTTAAACTCATTCAGGCAGACCGCATGCCGCGCAAACAGGCCAAAGAACGCGCCATTGCCACGCTTGCCGAGGTCGGTCTAGCCCCCGACGTAGGGGACCTCTCCCCGGCGGAATTATCCGGAGGCATGCAAAAACGCGTAGGCCTTGCCCGTGCCATTGTCGCCAACCCAGAGATCGTGTTTTTCGACGAGCCGACTACAGGCCTCGATCCTATCATGGCGGATGTCATCAACGAGCTGATTGTCAAATGTGTGAAGGAGCGCGGCATCACCGCCCTGTCCATCACGCACGACATGGCCAGCGCCCGAAAAATAGCGGACCGCATTGCGATGATTTACGAAGGACGCATTATCTGGCAGGGCTCGCGCAAGGAGATTGACAAATCCGGCAATCCTTACGTCGATCAATTCATCCATGGCCGCGCCCAAGGCCCGATTCAAATGCAGGTCCGCCACCTGTAATAACGAACGACCAGAAGCCTATTTCCTATCACCGTGCCATTCAAAAACCTGCCCACAAAATTTCTCTCATCAACTCTGTTGAAAAAGCCTGAACCATCTACCTTAAGACCAACCCTCAACGTCTTTGAGCAAAACTTTCCCCCTCGACCGTCATACCGGCCCCGCATCTAGAGCCTTTTCCGAAAAGGTTGACGGCCTTTCTATAGCCGGAAAAGGCTCTACCTATTTGCTGCCGAGCAGATTCACGCGCTTAGGTCGTCGTCTAAGGACGCCAACCTAATCACGATCTGCTCTAACCCGCCGCGTATTCCCCAAACCTCAGCCACACGTCCCAAGCCCAACCACCCGCCCCTTGCGGGCGGGTCAAAAACGCTTGTCGTTTTTGGGGTGGGGTTACCTTTTTGTCCTCATCCGGACGGTCAATCCCGGAGACTTTTTCTCTTCAGCTTTTTGCCGTTTGCGGCAAAGGGTCGATTTGATAGGCAATAATGGAATGGCAGGGACAAATATGTGGGGACGTTACCCTTGCCCCGGCTTGTCGCTAAACAGCTCGGCCTTATCGGGTTTGCCCTTCCATTCGTCCGCATCGGCAGGGACATCGCCCTTATGCGTCACGTTCGGCCACTTGCCGGAGAAATCGCGATTCACGTCCGACCACTTCTCAGCGCGAGGGTCCGAATCAGACACAATAGCCTCCGCCGGGCATTCAGGTTCGCACACGCCGCAATCAATACACTCGTCCGGATTGATTACGAGCATGTTCTCGCCCTCATAAAAACAATCGACAGGGCACACCTCAACACAATCCATATATTTGCAGCGGATACACGCGTCAGTCACAACATAAGGCATCAAAAAGCTCCACGATAAAGAATATCAACCGCCTATTTTTACCGCTGCCTTGCCGCAAACGCCAGTCTTTTTATTAAGCCGAGACAAGGAAAACCCCTTCATTTTCTTACCGATCTTGGGCAAACTATCCCCAAGACTCACCGAGAAAGAGGAAAAGGCCCCCCATGACAACGAATCAAACCATTCTTCTAGGAGCCCTGCTCATCTGCGCCAGCCTATTTGCCCTCAATGGCGTCCGCTCGGCACACGCGGATATTACAGGCCCCTATCAACTGGTCCGCCACAGCAACCCAAATACGAATGTGGGCGTCTTCCGCATCGACACTTCGACAGGCGAAGTCAGCTATTGCTACCTAACGCACAGCGATGAACTCGTCTGCAGCAAATCCGTAAGATAAAAAGGCCTTTCCCATGCTCAGCGCAACCCTCACCCACAAAGCCTCTACCAAAGCCATCTTGCTTACCCTTGTCAGCGCCAGCACCTTGGATTCTTGGTTGAAAAAACAGTCCGATGCTGTCGCGGCTTGGTTCAAAACCACGAACTTCACCGGCCAAGCAGAAACCTTTGCCATGATTCCCGACAAAGACGGGCAGCTCTCACGGGTCGTGGCCGGGATTGGGGAAACGCCATCGCTGTGGGATCTGGCGGGACTGCCTGCGAAACTTCCGAGCGGAACCTATGTTCTAGAGGGCGCAAAAACCGCACGTTTGGAAGAAAAATTGGCCTTAGGATGGCTGTTGGGCGGCTATGCTTTTTCGCTTCATAAAAAGAAGAAACAAAATAAAACAACCCTTTGTTTATCCGACAAAACCGACATCGCCAAAGTGACCTATCTGGCGGAAACCATCGCACGGGCACGCGACATGATCTCGACCCCGGCGCAAGAGCTAACCCCCGAAGACCTCTTCCAACACGTCCGGAAAATCGCCAAAGAACATAAAGCCAAACTCACCCAAACGGTCGGCGACGACCTGCTTCGCAACGGCTTCAACGCGATCCACGCCGTGGGCCGCGCCAGCCCTTGCCCACCACGGCTAATCGACCTGACCTGGGGCAAAGCCAAAGATCCGAAACTTACCCTGATCGGTAAAGGCGTAAGCTTCGATACGGGCGGCCTTGACCTTAAACCACCCTCCAGCATGTTGATGATGCAAAAAGACATGGGTGGCGCGGCGGTCGCCTTGGCCGTGGCTGCCTTGGTCATGAAAAACAAACTGCCGGTGCGGCTGCGCCTTTTGATCCCGGCGGCGGAAAACAGCATTGGCGGCAACGCCTATCGCCCATCGGACGTGCTGACCATGAAAAACGGCCTAACGGTCGAGGTCGGCAACACGGATGCGGAAGGCCGCCTGATCCTCGCCGACGCGCTGGCCGAAGCCGAAGCCGAAAAGCCCGATTGGCTCATCGACTTTGCTACGCTTGGCCCGGCACGCGGTATGTTCGGCCCTGAAATGGGAACCTATTACACCAATGATGAGTCCATCGCCAAGGATCTGAATAAAATCAATATCGAACAAGAAGATTACGTCTGGCGTATGCCCTTGCATGCCCCGTTTAAAAGCTGGATCGAAACGCCCTTTGCGGACCTAAACAACATCTCCGGCCAGCCCTATGGCGGTTCCATCACCGCCGCCATCTTTCTTGAACAATTCTGCCAGCAAGCCGCCAAGCGTATTCATTTCGATTTCATGGGATGGAACACATCCTCGAAATCAGGCCGCCCCCAAGGCGGAGAAGCGATGACCTTACGAACGGCTTATGCCTTGATTGAAAAACGGTTCGCAACCGAATGAAAAAGCATATCTTTTTCTTCGACGTCCAAGCGTAACGGACTCGAAAGAATCAAAAACGACGCAAACCGCCTAGACTTGTTTTACGCGTAGGTAAAGAAAAGGATTTGCATGAAATTAAAATTCTCGGTCTTGCGAATCAGAGCTGAAAGACCGACACTCCGCAGATCAGAAAAACTCCCCAAAATGATCTAAGGATGGTATCGTGAGCACGCAACTTCAAGCATTGGAATTATGGCGTCATAGTTTGGTGGCAAGTGTACGCAGTGAGGCGCCGGATCTGTCGGCGCGACAAATGGCGCTTCTTTTGTGTGTCTATCTTGGCGCGGGCCCGCACACGGTCCGTGGCTTGGCCAAAGATTTAAAAATCTCCAAACCGGCAGTCAGCCGAGCGCTTGACCGGTTGGGAGAACTTTCCTATATCCGCCGCGAACGCGACGATCTGGACCGCCGGAACGTGCTGGTTCAGCGCACCCCTGCTGGTGCCAAATTCCTGACGGACATGGCCAGCATGATTCAGCAAGCCCAAGAAACGGTGTCGATTATTTCGGATACGTTGCCTTTGGACTTTGCGATTGACTCCATGAACACGAGTGTTTCAAGCCTTGAGCAACCAGCAACGGAAACCTCGGATCAAAACTGGACGGACATCGCCGCCTGAACACCCCCGCCTTCCACAAGTCTCTTGCGCAAAACGGGCTCACCCCGTAATTTGCGAGCATGACAGAAACCACGGAATTAGACCCGCGCTTTAACGCCTATCGGCCTGACTTGGCCGACATTTCGTTAAAAGCTTTTGTGAAAGCAGACCGTTACACGGCCTCGACCTTTCATCAATGCGTGCGCGGTGTCGTTCCGGTTTATGAAAAGCCCGACGTTAAATCCCACCGTCTAACGGAAGTACGTTATGGCGACTTCATGGATGTGTTTGAGGAGCGGGAAGACGGATTTGCGTGGGTTCAAAGCCGGGTTGACCGCTTTGTCGGCTATATCCGATCAGAAGGAACCATCAACGAAGCGATAGCCGCGCTGATGAACCGGGTAAGCGCCTTGCAAACCTTTGTTTATGCCGAACCTGACCGCAACGCGGCAGTGCTGGACCGGCTAACGTTGGGCTCCTATGTAAGTCTGGATGGCGAATCCGGGGACTTCTACCCGCTGGCGAGCGGTGGCTATATCTTCAAAAAGCACGTCGCGCCGACCGATGAAGTCTTCTGCGCGGACTATGTCTTCACGGCAGGACAACTCCTGAGCACCCCCTATCTGCAAGGCGGGCGCACGCCGCTTGGCGTCGATGCGGCAGGCCTTCTCTTCTTCGCGCTGGATCTGGCCGGAATTGAAACGCCCCGCGATTTGGCCCAACAAAGAGAAACCTTCGGCCTGCCCCTGCCCTGCCATTGGCGGGATGTTATCTGGACGCGGGGTGACCTTGTCTTTTTCGGCTCGCCCTTTCATGCTGGGATCATGACCTGTCACGACCACATCATCCACGCGGATCCGGAGCGCATGATCGTCACCGTCCAACCGCTGGAGCAGTTGGTGCGTCGCGGTCATCAACTCATCGCGGCAGGCCGCCCATGAATTACCGGCACGCCTATCACGCAGGCAACACCTGCGATGTCGTCAAACACGCCATCTTATGCCTGTTGCTCGACTACCTGAAACAAAAAGACAAAGGCTTTGCGGTTCTGGACACGCATGCAGGGACAGGCCGTTACGACCTATCGGGCGAGCAAGCGCAAAAAACGCGCGAAGCGAACGAAGGCATCCAAGGCCTATGGAAAAACCTAAAGGAAAAACCGCCGCTTTTGCGCGACTATCTGACCATAGTAGAAAAGTTCAACCCGACCCAAGAGCTGACGACCTATCCGGGCTCGCCGCTACTAACGCTCGAGCTTGAGCGCCCGCAAGACCGGCTGATTGCGTGCGAACTTCACCCAGAAGACAACCATACGCTTTACCAAACGCTCCACACCTACCCGAACGTGCAAATCCACCGACGCGACGGCTACGAAGCGATCAAGGCCTTTCTGCCCTTCCCGGAAAAAAGAGGCCTGATCTTCATTGACCCGCCCTATGAAAAGCCGGACGAGTACCAACAGCTTGTCAAAGCCATCCAAACCGTCGCGACGAAAGCGCCCGGCCATATGCTTGCCATCTGGTACCCGATCAAGGAACGCCCTTCCATCTGGCGCTTTCACGAAGACGTAGCCAAGCTCGGCCTACTCAAAACGCTGATCGCGGAGTTCATCTTCTGCCCGGAACAACGGAGCGACCGCCTCAACGGAAGCGGCTTCCTGTTTCTGAACCCGCCATGGGTCTTAGAAGAGCAACTACGCGACCTTTTCCCCCTCCTGCACGAAATTCTTCAAACAACACATCAGGAAACAATTATAAAAAGCTTATAGACTATATTTGCCTGAGATTTCATAGACCGCTATTCTAACGCGACGAATCGACCGCCGCACTCACTTATCAAGATGTTTTAACGTGTCTTTGACAAATCCCCCTGCTTCCTCTCCCCATCCGGTCACGGACGACGTGCTGATCATCGGCTCGGGTCCGGCAGGACTAACAGCGGCCTACCACCTGACACGCAACAGCACGCTTTCCGTACGCATTCTTGAAACAAACCCAACTTATGTCGGCGGCATCAGCCGCACGGAAAAACATAACGGCTTCTCGTTCGACATTGGCGGACACCGCTTTTTCACCAAATCCGATGAGATCGAAGCGCTCTGGCACGAAATCCTGCCGGACAATTTCCTAAAACGCTCGCGTCTGTCGCGCATTTATTACAAACGAAAATTCTACAGCTACCCGTTACGCGCGTTTGAAGCCCTGACCAATCTCGGCCTTATCGAAAGCGCGCTGTGCATGGCGTCTTACGTTTGGGCACGGCTCTTTCCGATCAAGAACCCGCAGACCTTTGCCCAGTGGGTATCGAATAAATTCGGCCAAAGACTCTTTCGCATTTTTTTCAAAACCTACACGGAGAAAGTCTGGGGGATCACGACGGACGAGCTTTCCGCCGACTGGGCCGCACAAAGGATCAAAGGCCTGTCGCTCAGCGCCGCGATCTTGTCCAGCCTGAAAAAAACGTCCCAAGGCAAAGCCAAAATCAAAACCCTGACGGAGTCCTTTCATTACCCACGGTTAGGACCGGGCCAAATGTGGGAAACAGCCGCCCAAAAAATCCAACAAAAGGGCGGCACCCTCGACAAAAATCGCAAAGTCATGCGCCTGCATTGGAGCGACAAGGCCTCCCTCTGGTCGATCACGGCAGCAGACGATCAAGGCAATCTTTACACCTACCTCGCCAAACAAATCATTTCCTCGGCACCGCTGCGCGATATGGTCGGCGCGATCACCCCCGCCCTCAAAAGCAAAGATGAAGCCGCCAAATTGGCTTATCGCGATTTCATCACCATCATCTTGATGCTGGACGCAAAAGTGCCTTTTACGGACAATTGGATCTACATCCACGACCCATCCGTCAAAGTAGGCCGCATCCAAAATTTCGGCGCATGGTCGCCTGACATGCTGCCCACACCAACGGAAGGCTGTCTGGGGATGGAATATTTCTGTTTTGAGGGCGACAGCCTGTGGACGATGAAAGATGAAGAGCTTATCGCCTTAGCCAAAGAAGAAATGAAAAAGCTCGACATCATGAACATCGACAGCCTGCGCGAAGGCCGGGTGATCCGCCAAGCCAAAGCCTACCCAGTCTATGATGAAGGCTATGCCCAAACCGTCGATGCCGTCCGCCGCGAGGCGCAGGAAACCTATCCGACACTTCACTTTATCGGACGCAACGGCATGCATAAATATGACAATCAGGATCACGCCATGATGACGGGCCTGCTGACCGCCAAAAACATCATCGCCGGACAAAAGCTGTACGACCCATGGCAAGTCAATGAAGACGCGGCCTATCACGAAGAAAAGGAAACCGCATGACGGAAAGAATTCTCATCACCGGCGGCGCAGGCTTTTTCGGCGGCATACTGGCCAAACATTTACTTGCAGACGGGTATGAAGTCGTCAGCGTGGACCGAGTCCCGGACGAGCTAACGCACGTCAATTACACCCCCTATCTCGGCGACATCCGCGATGAAGCGCTGATGAATCGCATCTTCGACAAACATAAAATCGAGAAAGTCTATCATTGCGCCGCGATCCTTGCGCACGTCCGGGAAGACCGCGATATTTTATGGACCAGCAATGTGGACGGCACGCGCATCACCGCCGCATGCGCTAAAAAATACGGATGCAAATCGTTGGTTTTTATTTCCAGCAATTGCCTGTGGGCGCAGCCTTTCGGCCACCCGGTTACCGAGGACGAGCCTCCCAATCCCGTCGAAATTTACGGCAAGTCCAAATGGGAAGGCGAAAAAATCCTGCAAAGCATGGCCGACGGCCTCAACATCGCCATCCTGCGCACGCCGACGATTATGGATGAAGGCAGGCTTGGGCTTTTGACATTGCTCTTCGACTTCATCCGCGAAGGCCGTAAAGTCTGGGTCGTAGGCGGCGGCCATAACAAATACCAGTTTATCTATGCCAAAGACCTTGCCCGCGCCTGCGAGCTATGCAGCAACCTATCGGGCTTCAACCTGTTCAATATCGGCGCGGACGAAGTCGAAAGCTTCGCCAAAGTCTATGGCGAGGTGATCGAAAAAGCCGGAACCCGCGCGCGCGTGGCCTCGCTGCCCAAAGGGCCGACGCTTCTAGCCATGAAAATCGCCTATGCGCTGGGCCTGTCGCCGCTGGGACCCTATCAGTATAAAATGATCGCCGAAGATTTTGTCTTTGACACCACTAAAATCAAAAAAGCCATCGACTGGAAACCGTCTTTGCGCAATCAGGATATGCTGTGGTTGGCCTATCAATATTACGATAAAAATTTCGACGAGATTACCAACCGCCACGATACCTCGGCCCACCGCCAAGCCGCCAAGATGGGGATTATCCGCCTGCTCAAATGGATCAGCTAAAGACAGCCGACAAAGCCCTGCCCCTTTCTCTTTAAGCCCCATCCGTTCGACGTCTTCCCCCAAAACTTTTCCCCTCAGGAAAGTTTATGCGGGCCCCAGGTCAGGACTCATTAAAGAGCCGTCCCCTTAATACGTCACACCCGTAAAATAAAGCCCATCGGGCGGCGCGGTCGGCCCGCCTTTGGTGCGATCCGCCGCGGCAAAGGCCGCCGCAAAATCCTCAATCGTCCATTGCCCGGAGCCTACCATCACAAGCGTACCCACCATATTACGCACCTGATGATAAAGGAAAGACCGCGCACGCGTTTCAAATACAATATGATCGCCGTGTCGCGTCACCGCCAACTCATCCAACGTCCGAATGGGCGAGTTCGCCTGACAGTGACTTGCCCGAAAAGTCGAAAAATCATGCTTGCCGATCAGCAATCCCGCGGCTTGTTGCATCGGTTCCACCGCCAAAGGACGGGCCACCTGCCACGCGGTTCCCGCCTGCAAAGCCAATGGCGCTTGGCGGTTCACTACAACATAACGATAGCTGCGCGCCTTGGCGTCAAACCGCGCATGAAAATCATCGGCCACGCGCTCAGCCTGTAAAATGGAAATGCGGTGAGGGCGCACATAATAATTGATCGCGCCGCAAACCGCATGCGGCTCCATCTCCTTTTCAAGATCGAAATGTGCGACCTGTGCCAGCGCATGCACGCCCGTATCGGTCCGTCCCGCCACAAAAAGCGAAGGAGCCTCACCGGAAAAAGAAAGGATAGCCTCTTCAATCACCTGCTGGACGGAAAGGGCGTCAGCTTGCCGCTGCCACCCGCAAAAACCGGAGCCGTCATATTCAATCGTCAGCTTCCACCGCGTCGTCATGCTATTTCCCGCCCGACCTCAAGCCGTGCGCCGCGCAGAAACGAAGCGCCGTCCGTCGCCTTTTTACCGGGCCGCTGAACGCGCTCCAAACGCACCGAGCCCTGCCCGCAAGCAACCGTAAAATCCTTGTCGAGCAAAACGCCCGCCTCGCCCTCACCGTCCGCAACGCAGACCTGTAAAACCTTGATCGCCTCGCCGTCCCACAGGAAATAAGCGGAAGGCCACGGGTTAAGCGCGCGCACCTGACGATCAATCTCGTCCGCACGGTGCGACCAATCAATCAAGCCCTCTTCTTTATTCAGCTTGGCGGCATAGGTCACGCCTTGCTCCGGCTGCTTCTGTTCGTGCAACGCGCCGTCCGCAGCGAACGCCAAAGCCTCGACAATCAGCTTAGCCCCCAGCGCCGCCATCGCGTCATGCAGCGTCAGCGCCGTCGTTTGATCGGTAATAGGCAACTCGCCTTTGAGCAGCATCGGCCCTGTATCCAACCCCGCTTCCATCTTCATGATGGTAATACCGGTCACCTGATCGCCCGCCAGAAGCGCGCGATGGATCGGGGCCGCCCCACGCCAACGCGGCAACAACGAACCATGAATATTTAGGCACCCAAGCGGCGGTATATCCAGCACGGCCTGCGGCAGCAAAAGCCCATAGGCCGCCACGACAATCACATCGGGAGCCAGCGCCGCCAGTTCTTTTTGAGCCCCCTCATCCCGTAGCGTCTTAGGCGTACGCACCGGCACCCCCAGTTTCTCCGCCTCAAGATGCATGGGAGTTTTATGAACCTCATGCCCACGCCCGGCAGGCTTGGGCGGCTGGCAATAAACAGCGGCAACCTCATGCCCGGCCTCGACCAACGCCCGCAAAGCCGGAACGGCAAAATCCGGCGTTCCCATAAAAACGAGGCGAAGTTTCTTCATCATAAAGCCGAGCCGGTTCCCATCAGCCGACGAAGTTTGTCAATCTTACGCATAATGATTCCGCGCTTAAGCGCCGAGATATGGTCAATAAACAAAATACCGTCCAAATGATCAATCTCGTGCTGAATACATTGGCTCAGCAATTCCTGAGCCTCCATCTCCTTGGCCTCGCCATTGCGATCCAGATAGGAAACGCGAATAGAACGCGGGCGCGTCACATCGGCGTATAAATCCGCCGAGGATTCCGTCGAACAAGGCCGCACGGATAAACACCCCTCGCGATAGGTAAAGGTATCTTCGCTCTTCCACGTCACGACAGGATTCGCCATCAGCAGCGCCTCGCTCCCGTCGCGGCTTTGCGAAATATCCACAACAATCACACGGTCCAACGCGCCAACCTGCGTTGCGGCCAAACCGATTCCATCATCGGCATACATCGTTTCCAGCATATCGCTCATCAAGGTTTGCACGCGCGCATCCACTTTTTCGACAGGCGCAGCCTTGGCCCGCAAAACAGGATCCGGCACCGTGTAAATCTTCATTTTCGTCATCATTCTACCCTTCCGCAACATGCTTGACCGGTTCAACCACGGTCAAACGAGGCTCCTTCTCAATATACTCCGGAACCTTCAAACTTTCCTGTTCGTTAAACCCGCCAAGCTCTTCAAATCTGCGAGCCTTGACCATCACATTACGATCGAACGAGCCGACCATCTTGTTATACAAATCGACCGAGCTTCCAAGACGGCTGCCCAGATCGTTCATGTGTTTCAGAAAAACGGATAAAGCGCCATGCAGCTTGCTCCCGCTCTCAACCATCTGCGCCATATTCTCACGCATGGCCTCCTGCCGCCAGCCGTAAGCCACGGTGCGCAGCAAAGCGATCAACGTCATGGGCGTGGCTAAAACAATCTTGTTCTTGGCACTGTATTCCATCAAATCGGAATCGCCGTCCAGCGCCGCCGAAAGGAAATGCTCGCCGGGCAAAAACAACACGACAAACTCCGGCGTTCCGGCGATCTTCTCCCAATAAGCCTTGCTGCCCAGCGTCTTGATGTGATCCTTAAGCTGCCGGGCATGCTGACGAATACACGCCACGCGCGTTTCCTCATCCGCCGTTTGCACGGAGTCCAGATAAGCGGACAAAGGCACCTTACTGTCGATCACCACGCACCGCTCGCCGGGAAGGTTCACAATCACGTCCGGACGAATAGCCTGCTCGCCCTCACCGCCTGCAATACTAACCTGCGTGGCAAAATCCTGCGCATGGACCGACATACCGGTCATTTCCAAAATGCGCTGAAGCTGCAATTCGCCCCATTGCCCGCGCCCGGTAGGAGTCCGCAACGCCTGCAACAGCTTGCTCGTCTCGTCGCGAAGCTGCGCCTGCGTCTCACGCGACGCCGTGACCATCTGCGCCAATTCGCGATACGCGCCCTCGCGCTTGACCTCCAACGCTTGCAACTGCGTATTCATATTTTGCAAAACATCCTGCACCGGCTTAATCATCGCGTCGATCGCCACAGTTTTTTTATCCAACGTTGCGGTAGCAGCCTGTTCGCGCTGGTGCAATTTGCCTTCGGCCATCTGCAAAAACGTCGCGCTGTTCTGGTGCAGCGTATCCGCAGCCAGCGCCTTAAACGCATCGGCCATCTGCGCCTGAGCCGCCTGCTGCGCGCTATCGAACGCCGCCACGCGCGCGCGCATTACGGCATAGGCAATCCCCCCGCCCAGAGCAACCCCTGCGGCGAAAATCAAAAAAGGATAAAGCGACTCCATCCCCCGGCCCTTTACGCGATAATATCGGGAAGCAGTTCGCTTTCCAGACGGGTAATATCGTCCTTCAGCAGCAATTTTTTCTTCTTAAGACGTGCTAATTGAAGCATATCGGGCTC
>JBFWLD010000041.1:0-11959 GCA_050252315.1 Bdellovibrionales bacterium | reverse complement strand
TCGTATTTTGGTCGGCTTGATCCCGTCGCTGGAAAAATCGGGCGACGAAGCGGCGAACCTTGGTAAAATCGTTGTCGCCAGCTTGAAGGGTATGATGGGCGCGACGCTGGGCAACACGGTTGAGGGAAGCTGGGAAAATGCGATCGGCAGTAAGCAGACGCGTTCCGCTTCCTCCTTTATGACCGTTTTCGACGAAGTTGGGTATTATACGGCGCCGGGCATGGCTGTTATGGCTGCACAGGCTCGGTCGCTCGGCTTCTCGCTGATCTTTGCCGCGCAGGATTTGCCGTCTATGGAAAAGCGTATCAAGCAGGAAGCGCAATCCATTCTGGCGAACTGTAACCTTAAGATTTTCGGCAAGCTGGAAGATCCGGGCGATACGCAGACCTTCTTTAAAAACCATGTGGGTGATGGCTTCGTGCTTGAAACCAACGGTATGGCCGCGCGTACGGATACGATTTCCGGTTTGTTTATGAATAAGCCCTTCTATGATAATTACGGATCGACCGGGCCTGTCTTGCGTGTTCGTGCGTGTTATGACCATTTGCGCAACCAGCGCGAAGGCGAAGTGCATATGTTCTTTGCCGAATGGTTGGTGCGTGCGCGTATGTTCTATGCCGTTGCCGATCGCGTTCAGGCCTTGCGCGTGCACAAGATGCTGCCTTTGCCGCCCAGCCTGCCTACAACCGTTAAGCGCGAGCGGGCGATTACGGAAGTCGCGGCGCGTTTGAACGATCCGGACTGGAAGGCGGCGTCCATTGGAGGCGAGGCCAAGGTTAGCCCGGAGCTTGCGCGGTTGGCCAAGGGTTTTGCCTTGGCTGGAGAGCAGGCTTCTGCCGTTCAAGCGTCCATGATTGCCGTCGGGGGCTTGCCGGAAGTTGTCACCGAAGCGCCGCGTTTGTTTGAAGATGAGCCTGCGACATCTGGGGCTTCTGCGCCGAAACAAGAGGCTCCGGCTAAGGCATCGAAGCCTGTAACTTGGGGCGCGAGCGACACGGATGAGGATGAGGCCGAGACGGCGGCTCCTTCGCAACAGCCCGCCGCCGCGTCCGGGGCTTCGTCGGCGGGAACCAGTTCTGCCGCACGCGGATACATGCCGCGTGATATGGATACCGACGTTGTGCCGCGCGTCGAAGTCGAAGACGCGAATGCGGACGTGACCAAGCTTAAGCTTCCTGAGGATATTACGGCTTATATTGAAAAGATGGCCTCTAAGTTTAATAAAGGGCTTGGCGGTGAATCCTCTAAAGGAAACGAATAAAACGCGCGACGAATCGTTTCTATCTATGTAAGGTTGAAGGCGGATCTTTGGGTCCGCCTTTCTTTTTTAATTGGACGTTTCGGGAGCCTGATGCGGATTCTTCATATTATGGCCGGACGTGGCCTTGGCGGCGCGGAAACCTATGCTACGGACGTTATGCTTAGTTTGCACGAGCGCGCCGTGGATCAATGCGCCGTGGTTTATGCCGATGCGCCCCGTACGCCGGAATTGGCTCAGGCGGGGGTGCGGTTGGCCTGCGATGTGTTGAGCTTTCGCTTTCGGCCTGTGCAGCGCTGGCGGCTGAAAAAGCTGATTGAACGGGAGAAGCCGGATTTAATCCATTGCTGGATGCGACGGGCTGCTAGTTTGATTCCTCCATGGAAAGCGGGGCCTGTGATCGGCTGGTTCGGTGGGTATTACGATCCTCAAAATTTTCCTTATTGCACCGACTTTGTCGGCGTGACGCAGGGCATTGTCGATCATCAGATCTCTAAGGGTGTTTCTCCGCAACATGCTTTTTATGTGCCGACTTTTCCCGATGTGAAGGATGAGGTGGCTACGGATCGGGCAACACTGGATACCCCTGCCGGGGCTCCGGCTGTGTTGGCTTTGTCGCGGTTGCATCAGAAAAAGGGGCTGGATACGCTGCTTCAGGCTGTGGCTAGGCTGCCCGGCGTTTATGTGTGGTTGGCCGGAGAGGGGCCTTTGCGCGGAAAGCTGGAAAAGTTAGTCCGTAAGCTGAAGCTTGAAGATCGCGTGCGGTTTTTGGGCTGGCGTACGGATAGGGGCGCTTTGCTGCGTGCTGCCGATGTGTGCGTGTTGCCTTCCCGCTATGAGCCCTTTGGGACTGTGCTGTTGGAGGCATGGGCTGCTGGTACGCCGCTGGTTGCGGCTCGGAGCGCCGGTCCCGCCGCCTATGTCACTGATGAAAAGAACGGGCTTTTGGTGCCGATCGACGATGTGCAGGCTTTGGCGCAGGCTTTGGACCGCGCGCTTAAGGATGAAGCGTTACGCCGCCGCATGATTGCGGAAGGGTTTAATACCTATAGTTTGAGTTTTACGCGTAAGGCTGTAACTGACAAGATGATTGGGCTTTATGAAAAGCTGATTGCCGATCATCGGAACTAAGGGAGACGGGGGATGCAGAATTTTGTTTTTCAAAACAGCGTGAAGCTGTTGTTCGGTAAAGGGCAAATCGCCGGGATCGCTCAGGAAATACCGCAAGATGCGCGGATCTTAATTACGATGGGCGGGGGAAGCGCTGAGAAAAACGGGACCATGGATCAAGTGCGGGCCGCGTTGGCCGGGCGTTCGTTTGAGGTGTTTCGGGGTATTGAGCCGAACCCGTCTTACGAAACCTTGATGCAGGCTGTGGCTTTGGTCAAGGAAAAGGGATGTGATTTTTTGCTGGCCGTCGGTGGGGGCTCGGTGATTGACGGGACCAAGTTTATTGCGGCGGCTGCCTGTTTTAAGGGCGAGCCGTGGGATATTGTGGCCCTGCGGCCCGTGCTTGAAAAAGCGTTGCCGATCGGTGTGGTGTTGACGTTGCCTGCTACCGGATCGGAGATGAACGGCGGGGGCGTTATTAGCAAAAAGGCAACGAAAGACAAGCTTGCCTTTAGTTCGCCGCACGTTTTGCCGAGATTCTCCGTGCTGGATCCGACCGTGACTTTTTCCTTGCCGCCGCGCCAGATCGCCAATGGCGTGTGCGATGCGTTCGTGCATGTGATCGAGCAATATTTGACCTGTCCGTCTGAGTCGGCGTTGCAGGATCGGTTTGCCGAAGGGATTTTGCAGACGTTGATTGAGGACGGGCCCAAGACGTTGGTGAACCCTACCGATTATGAGGCCCGTGCCAGCCTGATGTGGTGCGCGACCATGGCGCTTAATCAGTTAATCGGGCAGGGTGTTGTGCAGGATTGGTCCACGCACCGGATTGGGCATGAACTCACGATTTTGTACGGACTGGATCATGGACAGACTTTGGCGATTGTGCTGCCCCGGATCATGCAGGTGCGGCGCGAGGCCAAGCGCGCCAAGCTGATCCAGTATGGCCGCCGCGTGTGGGGCTTGTCAGGCGAAGATGAGGTCGTTATTGATGGGGCCATTGAAAAGACGCGCGGCTTTTTTGAAGGTTTGGGCATTGCGACCAGCATGGCTGGTTACGGTTTGACCTGCGATGTGGATGCTGTTGTCGCCCAACTGGAGCGTCACGGTCTGACCGCTTTGGGCGAACGCGGCGAGGTTACGCCCGATGTCGTGCGACGGGTTCTGGCCACAGCATGATTTTTGGTGCGGCTTGATGCGTTGGGCGTGTGTTGTGGGGCTGAGGGTTCAAGTCCCATCGGGGGCACCAGGCGTTCTTCTCTATTTCATAGACAAACATGTATGAATTTTTGGATGCATAGAGAAAGGTAATGCAACAGGAACCATAGGTTTAAATGTAGGTTGTCCAAGCATTTTTATAAAAACAGCCCGTTCGCTTTCTAAATGAGCAGCTCCATAGACAACAAGAACCATTTTATGTTGGTTTAGCGCATTAGAAATTGTGGGCACAATTGATTGCTCACGAGATACATCTTCATAATAAGATATTGCCTGAATGCGTGTTGCGTTATTGGACAAGCTAGGGGCAAGGTCATCTGACTTTATATCAAAAAGAGAATTATAGCCTGCATGCTGTTGTAAAAACCACTCTTTCATCTCTTTGAACGATAACGCTATGGGATAATCGCTATAAATTTCAGAAAACCAATTTACGCAAGCCTTTGAAAAATCATCTACGCTTACTCCGCATATTTCATTGTTCCCTTTCCCATAAACAATGTTCCCTAGCACTTTCTTATAGACCAGTTCCTTCGCACTAAAGCCCCTGTGTGTTAAATCTTTAAAGATCACACTTTCTTCTGGCTCAGCACCTATCAATGGAATATTTCTTTGTTTTGCAAGATAAGCTGTGTACTCCGCTTCAGTAATTTTTTTGAAACCATCCGACTTATTTTCCTCTGCCATTTGTGCAGAATGACCTACCTCATCATTTCTCCTTTCAATAACGATGGCTTCTGGCTTGAAAAAATCTATCGCTTTTTGGGCAGTTCTAAAAGAAGGATGATCAATGCCAAATCCATGATGGGCATTTATGTAATAAAGATTGTATGGCTCTTTTTGAAAATGCGAAACGCCCAAAGGGATGAATGGATTTTTACGACAATCCTCTAACGTAGTAATTCGGATTAAAGAAAGGTCTGGTACTAACATTTGGCCTTCTTTCAAAGAATTTGCGCCTTATTCCAGCATGAAATCTCTTTTTTTTTAAACCCAAGAAACACAAGACAGTCTATATATTTCATGTGGATTTGTAAAAGTTTTCGCCACACATAATTGTTAAAATATTAACCATGTTCATCTGTTTTTAGGAAATGTCGGCTGCGTCCCTTAGAAAATGAGGGCGTGCATAGCCGCTTGATCTTGCGAGAGATTATGGAGAGAGAAGGCCCAGTCGGCCATCTCATCTAGAACCGTTTTCGCCTCAATATGGTTCGAAGTTTTTTAAGCCACCTTTCACCAGTTACAACAAAGCTTCCTTAAATATGGGTGGGTGCTGTCTGTTTCGTGGTCGTATCGAAGTGCGGGCGGGGAGTGGGGTGAAAAGCACCTGCCCGTATGTGCATAATTTTCTTGTCGAAAAAAGGCAAAGAACAGGCTGACAAATGGTTATGGTTAATGTAAAAGGGAATCACCTTCTCTCGCCCGAGCCCGCTTTTCCTGCCTATGGGGCCTCGCGGTTTTTCTATCTTGAACCGAATGGACACTGCTATGACCGAAGCTTTTATCGAGAACAAGACGTTTGACGAGATCAATGTCGGCGACTATGCCAAGATTACGCGTAAACTGACGCGGCGCGACATCGACCTGTTCGCGATTGTTTCGGGCGATATTAATCCGGCTCACCTCGACGACGAATATTCGTTTAAGAGCCGTTTCCACGGCATTATTGCGCACGGCATGCTTTCCGGCGCCATGTTCTCCGCTGTTTTGGGCACCAAGCTGCCGGGGCCCGGAACCATTTATCTGGATCAGGGCATCAAGTTCCTTAAGCCCGTTCGTCCCGACGATACCATCGAAGTTACCGTGACGGTTGCCTCCAAGGATATGGAAAAGAAACTCCTGACGCTGAACTGCGTGGGCGTGAACCAGAAGGGGCAAGAGGTCGTGATCGGTATTGCGACGGTTCTGGCTCCGACCGAGAAGATCAGGCACAGCTATTCCAGCCTGCCCGAAGCCAATTTGCTGCATCACGACCGCATGAGCACGCTGATCGAAAAGGCTGAAGCCTTTGATCCTTTGCGTACCGCTGTGGTGCATCCATGCGATGCGACTTCGCTGGGCGGCATGGACGACGCGAAAAAGGCTGGTTTGATTTACCCGATTTTGGTAGGTCCGGAAGCCAAGATTCGCGCTGCCGCCGAAGCCGCTGGTATTTCGCTGGAGGGCTGCGAGATTATGAATGTGGAGCACAGCCATGCTGCCGCGATCGCTGCCGTTGATTTGGCTCGCGAAGGCAAGGTCGGTGCGTTGATGAAGGGGAGCCTTCATACCGACGAACTGATGGCCGCTGTCGTGCATCGTGAAAAGGGGCTGCGCACCGAAAGCCGCATGAGCCATGTGTTCGTGATGGATGTGCCGACCTATAAATTCCCTCTGTTGATTACGGATGCGGCGATCAATATCGCGCCGGATTTGGAATGCAAGAAGTACATTACGCAAAATGCGATCTATCTGGCGCATGCGTTGGGATTGCCGGACCCGAAGGTTGCTATTTTGTCGGCTTCTGAAACGGTCAACCTTAATATGCCTTCCACGTTGGACGCTGCCGCGCTTTGCAAAATGGCGCATCGTGGCCAGATCGTCGGTGCGACGTTGGATGGTCCGTTGGCGTTCGATAACGCGATCAGTTTCGAGGCTGCTCGGATCAAGGGGATTGATTCGCCTGTGGCGGGTCAGGCTGACGTGCTGGTTGTTCCCAACATTGAATCCGGCAACATGCTGGCCAAGCAATTGGCTTATCTCGGCGCGTCTGAGCTTTCAGGGATCGTGCTGGGGGCCAAGGTTCCCGTTATGTTGACGAGTCGTGCGGACCCGCCGCATGCGCGTCTTGCCTCTGCGGCGCTGGCCGTTTTGTCTAATGTCGAGCAAAAGAGCCGTTTGGGAGAATAACCTATGGACTCAAAATCAGCCGTTCTTGTTATGAATGCGGGCTCTTCCAGCCTGAAATTTGCTCTTTTCGTTGGCGCTTCGGACGAGTGTATCGGGCGCGGCTCGATTACCGGTATCGGTACCAAGGCTGTTCTCGCGGCCAAGGGGCCCGGGTTTGAGGGGAAAACCCTTCCCGATGTGAACAACGAAAATTGTAAATCTCCGTCGGAAGGGGCGCACATCCTTTTGGATTGGCTGGATGCGATCATGCCGGATATCACGCTCGTCGGCGTTGGGCATCGGGTCGTTCACGGCGGCGATTTGGGCAAGCACACCATTGTTCGTCCCTATATTCTTGCTTATCTTAAGACGTTGACTCCACTGGCTCCGTTGCACCAGCCGTTTAATCTCGACATCATCGAGTTTATTCAGCAAATTCGCCCCAGCGTGCCTCAAGTCGCCTGTTTCGATACGGCCTTTCATACGACGATGCCGAATATTCAAACGCGTTTTGCTCTGCCGCGCATTTGGCACGAAAAGGGCGTTCGTCGTTACGGATTCCATGGCTTATCCTATGAGTTTATTGCGAACCGCGTGAAAGAGGTGGCTCCGGCAGCGTATGAGGGCAAGACGCTTGTCATGCATCTTGGCAATGGGGCAAGCATGTGTGCCATGGAAGGCGGCAAAAGTTTCAGTACGACCATGGGCTTTTCCGTGATTGATGGGTTGATCATGGGGACAAGGCCGGGCGCGTTGGATCCTGGGGTTATTCTTTATTTCCTTCGCGAGGCCAAACTGGACGAGCCCGCGATCGAACGCATGCTTTATCATGATTCAGGTCTGCGCGGCGTGTCGGGTATTAGCAACGATATGAGCGTTTTGCTGAAAAGCGACAGTCCGCATGCGCGGGAAGCGATTGATCTTTTCTGCTTGCGGATTACCAAGGATGCGGGCGGCCTTATCAGCTTAATGGGTGGCGCGGATGCGTTGGTCTTTACCGGCGGTATGGGGGAGAACTCGGCTGAGATTCGCGATCAGGTTTTGCAGTCGCTCGCATGGCTTGGCGTGACTTTTGATGCTGAGAAGAATGCTTCTATTCCTCATGGGCAGGAGGCGATGATTTCTCTCCCCGACAGTAAGATGAAGGTTTGGGTTATCCCGACCAATGAAGAGGTTGTCATTTCCGGCCATACCCGCGCGATTCTCGCTGAGAAGCATTAAAAATCCCCTTTGCGGCCACTAAAGAAAAGCCTATCCTTCCAACCTTGTGAGGGATAGGCTTTTTTGCGGGGAGTTCAGTTATGAAAAAGAAATTGGGCGTACTTGTTGTGGGTATGTTGTCCGGTTTGGTCGGTGCGTGGCTTTATGCTGCGGTTTTTGCCCCGAAAGCGGACGTGAAGGTGACGGCGGATCGTGCGATGGAGCGCGTGATGCGGACCGGCACGATCCGGTGCGGGTATGCTTCTGCGGCTCCGCTTGTGATTATTGATCCTTCGACCAAAGCGTTATCCGGTATTGGGCATGATCTTATCGAGGCTATGGGGAAGGCTTTGAACCTGAAGGTCGAATGGACGGAAGAGATCGGCTGGGGGACTTTTCCGGCGGCTTTGGAAAATGGTCGGATCGACGCTTTTTGCGTAGGCGCGTGGCCCAGTGCGGCGCGGGCGCGGCAGATTGCGCAGACGGAGCCTTTTTCCTATCAGCCTTATTATGCTTATGTTCGCGTGGACGATGCGCGGTTTGACGGGCATGCCGAGGCGATGAACGATCCTGCGGTTCGGCTTTCGGTGATGGACGGCGATACCTCGCAGATCATCGCCCGCAGTGATTTTCCCAAGGCGCAGACCGTTAGCTTGACGGAGATGGCCAATCCTTCCGAGATGTTGCTGAATGTGGCAAACGGCAAGACGGACGTGGCTTTTATTGATCCGGCTTTTATGGGCCGTTTTGAAAAGACCAATCCCGGCAAGTTGCGTAGGATTGAAGGGATCGCTCCGCTTCGGGTTTCCGGCAATGTGTTCTTTATTGCGCAGGGCGAGGACAAGCTGCGCCAGATGTTGAATACGGCTTTGACAGAACAATTAACAAGCGGCGCGGTTGAAAAGATTCTACGTCGCTATGAAAAGGTTCCGCATTCCATTTTGAGGGTTGCTGTTCCCTATAGCCCCTAACGCCTCTAAGAGGGTTTTATTATGCGTAAAGTTTTAATGAATCTTTTCTTGTCCCTTTTGACTGGTTTTGTTGGGGCGTGGCTCTTGCTTTTTGTCACGGGGGGAGATCGTCCTGCGAACGTTGTGAAAAAGGAAACGGCGTTTGAGCGTGTGATGCGGACCAGCACGATCCGGTGCGGGTATGCCTATGCCGAGCCTTTGGTAATTAAAGATCCGACGACCGGTGAGATGTCGGGGATGGCGCATGACGTTATTGAGGCGGTTGGGAAGGCGTTAAGTCTTAAGGTTGTATGGACGGAGGAAGTTGGCTGGGCTTCTTTTCCAGCCGCTTTGGCAAGCGGACGAATTGATGCTTTCTGCGTAGGGGCGTGGCTTACAGCGGCACGGGCGCGTGGTGCGGATCACACGGTGCCTTTTTCGTTTCAAAGTTATTATGCTTATGTTCGTTCGGATGATAATCGTTTTGATGGGCGGATTTCAGATATTAATGATCCAAGTGTGACGATTGCTTTTGTGGATGGTGACGGGAGCAGCCTTGTTGCACGATCTGATTTTTCAAAGGCTAAAATGCTTTCCTTGCCACAGCTTGCAAGTGAAGACGAGGTTTTTATAAATGTTGCGCAACATAAAGCGGATGTTGCTCTTTTAAGTCCTGAATGGTTCGTCAAGTATGACCATTCCAATCCGGGGAAGATTCGTCAGGTTGAGTCTGCGCCTATTCGTGTGTTCGGTAATGTGTTCTTTATTGCGCATGGTGAGGACAAGCTGCGCCAGATGTTCAACGCTGCCTTGATGGAGCAGCTTTCGAGCGGGGCGGTTGAAAAGATTATTTCGAAATATGAGAAAAAGCCGGGGTCGATTTTGCGGGTTGCCGCGCCTTATGCGCGTTGAGGACCGGCGTAAATTCTTTGGACGCGGGGGCCGAGGGCGGTCAGGAGTTCGTAGCTGATGGTTCCGGCTTCGGTGGCGGCTTGGTCAATGGGGCGGTGCGGGCCGTAAAGCGTGGCTGGGGCTCCGAGCGTGAGGGCTCTTTCGGGAATGTCGGTCACGTCCAGCGTTATCAAATCCATGGAGATGCCTCCGATCACGGGCGCAGGGTGGCCGTCGATCAGGGCTGTGCCTTGGTTGCGCAGGCTGCGCCGGTAGCCGTCCGCATAGCCCATGGCGAGCACGGCGATGCGTGAGGGGCGTGTGAGCGTAAAGGTGGCTCCGTAGCCTACTGTGGTGCCTTGCGGGGCGTTATGGATTTGCAAGATAGGCGCGCACAGCTCGACGACATTTTGCAGAGGGTTGGGTTTGTTTGGCGTGGGGTTGCCTCCGTAAAGCGCGATTCCGGGGCGTGCAAGGTCGAACTGATACTCCGGGCCCCAATAGAGGCCGGAGGAGTTGCACAGGCTTACGCGTGCTTTGGGCAGGCGGGCGACGGCTTGGATCATTCGGTCGCGCTGCTGGGGTGTCATGGGGCTGTCGAATTCTTCCGAGCGGGCGAAATGGCTGATCCATGCAAGGACATTGATCCCATCAAGCAGCGCGTGGTCGGCGGCCAGAATGTCAAGCTCGTCTTGAGGAAGGCCGAGCCGGTTCATGCCCGTGTCGATATGGATCAAGGCGGGCAGGGGGCGGCCTTTTTGCCGGGCGAAGGTAGCCCAATCGTGGATGGCGCCCAGATGGTTGAGCATGGGTGTGATGGCGTGGGCAAGCGCTTCGTCGAACGTGTCGGGGGTAAGGCCGTTAAGCGGAATGATGGTGCCGTCAGGGATGGTTTTTCTGAGGGCAAGGGCTTCTTCAAAATGCGCCGTGAAAAAAGTGCGACATCCAGCTTCGTACAGGACCGGCGCGATTGTGGCCGCTCCAAGACCGTAGGAGTCGGTTTTGACGACTCCGGCTATTTCAGTGCGGGGGGCAAGGGTGCGAAGCGCGGCGTAATTCGCTTTGATCGCGCCAAGGTCGATACGGACAAAAGGCGAAGTGTTCATGACATGGTAGGATAGGCCTTTATCATGGGTGCGCCAAGGGGGTTTGCTTCAGGTTTTTCGAAATGAGTTATTGTAAAGGGCGAAGAACATGGGATGCCAGCCTTCGCTGGCATGACGGTGGGTTAGGGGGAGCGTGGCGATTATTCTGATCGTTCGGGACTAAAGGAAAGGCCTCGCTGGGTTCCGGATTCCTTTTTCTTTCGTCTCGTTTGCCGCAAGCGGCAAAGAGCCGAAGATAAAAAGTCTCCGGAAAGACGTTAGGCGGAAGGCCCTAAATCCCAACTCTTGAAACACGATAGGTATATACAAAAAAGGCCGGGGGGGGGGACGGCCTTTTTATGAGTGGGCAAAATATCCCTTCAATCTCTGTATCCGCCAAGGTTTTTATGGGTGAGTACCGATAAGATGTACGTCAACCGGCGGTAGCATCATCGGGCTCCGTAAGGGTGAGCATTTGCCGTGAAGATACGTTTCCATTTTCTTTTGGAGAGGCCAGAAAAATTCGGACGTTGCATTATGGCTGTGGCGTATCCCTAGGCCGACGAAACCACCCGTCGTCACGGAGATGCAGGCTTCAAAATGGGTTCCCGCAGGAACGTCTTTGATCCTTGGGCGGGAGCGAACATCAACCTTGAGCTTTTGGCAACACGTCGTTTCCTGAACCTGATGGCGTAAAACCATCACGCGGTCGGATTGCCTTAAGTGGTGCAATGCGAGCATAAAAGGAAGCTGCTGTTTGCAGTTTTCGTCGATCTCCTGAAGCGTTTGGGCACAAGCGTTCGCTTCTTGCAAGATCGGTTCATAAAGGGCTTTTGCAGACGTTATAGGCGATGCGTTTTTTTGGTGTCGTTTGGGGGCTGTTAAGCCTGTGAAGGAGGTTGAGCAAAGACCTGTGTCGCTGATCGTAAGATCAAGTTTGATTTTTTGGGCTGCCGCGTGATGGAGTTGCAGGAACGCGTGCGGTTTTTTCGCGTCGCCCTGTAGCTCGGCGGCACAAATTTGAAAACCCGGATGATCGGACAAGGTCAGCGCGACAAAGGAAAGCCATTCTTTTTCCGTCAGGGTTGTTAGAATGCCGGGGTTTTGATTGCCGATAAGTCTACCGAGCGCTTTTTTCTTGGCTTCACGAAAGGCCGGTTGAATGAGGTGTTCCCGCAGGGCTACCAGCGTTTGATTCATTTCCCATTGTTCCCTTTCGGAGGTCGCGGTGCCTTTGAGGTAATAAATCCATGCCCCTTCGGCGGCAATTTCAGCCGTGACATCTTTTCCGGCGGTATTTAGGGGCGCTTGTTGCGGTATGTTGACCGTTAAATACCTATGTTGGTTAGAATCGGTTTTGTCGTCCACAATTTCTG
>JBFWLD010000040.1:0-12032 GCA_050252315.1 Bdellovibrionales bacterium | reverse complement strand
CGGGGGATTGATTCTTTAATGGAAAGGGAATGCGAAGATGGAAGGGACGGGCTGGATTCCGCATAAACTTTTCTTGGGGAAAAGTTTTGCTCAAAGACGTTGGAGGGGCGACGGTTTTAAAATTTGTAGGTTTTTTCAACTGAAGTAGTAGCATCCGTTAAAAAAGATCAAGGCTGGTTCTATAGGAGAATTTTATGAAGGTTTCACAAGCGGTCCTTGTTGTTCTGTTGGCGGCGATTACGTCTTTTGGCGTGGTAAAGGTGACGGGGTCGGGCGCGGCGGTCCAAAAAGAATCCGCTTTCGATCGCGTCATGCGCACGCAAACCCTGCGGTGCGGGTACATCCTTTCACCGCCCTTTTTGACGTTGGATTTAAAGACAGGGAAAATGTCCGGCCTTGCTTATGAGTATGTCGAGGCTCTGGGAAAGGAGTTGCAGCTTAAAATCGATTGGACCGAAGAGGCGACGTGGGGCGCGTTCCAAGAAGGGCTGAACACGCGGCGCTATGACGCGATGTGTACGCCCATGTGGGAAATGGGGACGCGCGCCAAAAGGGGGCTTTTTACCGAATCTCTTTACGATTCCAATCTGTCTTTGGCCGCACGGGCCGACGACGACCGGTTTGAAAATCTTGCCTCGGTCAATGCGCCGGGCGTTACCATTGCCACCGTCGAAGGCGATTTATCTCGCGCCGTCCGGGAGCAACGCTTCCCCTTAACCAAGGAACTGGTTTTACCTGCAGGAACGGACGATGGGCAATATTTCCTGAATATTGCTACAAAAAAGGCGGATTTAGGCTTCTTTTTCGAATACAGAATGAAATTCTATAATAAAAAGGCTAAGGTTAAATTGAAGCTGGTCGGACAAGATGAGCCGGTTCAGTCCTATGGCACCGCGATGGTCGTCGCTCATGGGGAGGTCGATCTAAAACTTCTGCTCGACTCGGCCCTTCATACCCTGTTAAAAAGTGGGGAAGCGCGCCGTATCATTAACCAATATCCCGGCGTTTCGTTTCCAACCATGAAGTGATCCATGTCCGTTCTTGATATTCTGATTAATTATCACATTGCCTTTTTACAGGGGCTTTCCGTTACTTTAGAGCTTTGCGCCGTCATCTGGTGCGTCGGCCTTGTCGGCGGAATCGCGCTCGGCGTTGTTGGGGCGCAGCGCCCTAAAAGCTGGGGCAAGGGTATTCAATGGACCTCCTTCGGCTTTTCGGCTATTCCGGCTCTGGTCATTTTGTTTTGGCTGCACTATCCCGCACAGGCCATGTTTAACGTCGTTATCGACCCCTTTTACACCGCAGCGCTGACGCTTTCGCTTGTCAACCTGTTCGGCGTCGGCGAAGTCGTCCGGCAGGCCGTTTCGGATTTTCCCTCTCAATACATCACCGCCGGGCGAGTCAGCGGCATGACTACCGGCGAAATCGTGCGTTATGTGCAATTGCCTATTTTATTCCGCCAGCTTTTGCCGACCTTGATGATTTTACAGGTCAGCATCTTGCATATGTCGCTTTTCGCCAGCTTGATCTCTGTTGAGGAAATTTTCCGCGTGGCGCAACGCATCAACAGTATTATCTATCGCCCTATTGAAATTTATACCGCTTTGGCTTTATTCTTTTTGGCGGTATGCTTGCCTATCAATCTGCTGGCCGCATGGCTGAAGAAACGCTTCACTCGCGATTATTCAGAAAGGTAATGCTCATGATAACTCTTGCGCTTAACCTCAATGGTGTGACCCCAACCGCTGATATTACGGCCAAGCTGATCCTTTTGGGCGCTTTCGTCGGTATGCCGGTCATCCGATATGTCAAGACGCGTGATTATTCCTTTTTTAAACGGATCGCTCAGAAAATCGGGCGGCTCTTTTCTTTCTTTTCTTAATCTGGTGGCGCTATGCTGAGTGTTCGCGATCTTTCTTTTTCCTATGAAAACGGCAAGCAAATCTTTAACGATCTGAGTCTGGATATTTCGCCGGGCGGCATCACCGTTTTAATCGGCCCTAGTGGTACGGGAAAGACGACACTGCTTCGCTGTTTGGCTTTGCTGGACCCTCCGCAAAAGGGAACCATCAAAATTGATGATGACGTTTATATGTTCCCCCCTACCCCCGATGGTAACCCAGCCGAGCCTTGGCCCAAGCTGACCGCCGTGTTCCAACAGCTTTTCCTGTGGCCCCATCTGACGTTGCGCGAGAATATTCTTTTGCCCGTTCGGTTGCGCGAAGGACAGAACAATAAGGAGGAACTCGAAAAGCTGGTCGAAGCTTTCGACATGCAGGAGTTCATCGACAACTATCCCAACGAGGCTTCGCTGGGCCAACGGCAACGCGTTGCGTTGGCGCGATCGCTGATGCTTAAGCCGCGCTATTTGCTGCTGGACGAAATTACCTCGGCCTTGGATGTCGAGCAGATCGCCAAGATTCTAGATTATCTTAAGACCCTGCGAGGTCAGGATATTGGCATTTTCATCATCACCCACTTACTGGGCTTTGCGCGGCATGCCGCCGATCAAATCCTGTTTATGGCCGATGGTCAGGTTCAGGAAAGCGGCGGCCCTGAAATTCTGAAAAACCCGCAGACTGAACGGCTTTATCAATTCCTGTCGGTGATCGCGGCGGCAAGTTAGGCGAATAATTCCGCAGGCAGGAACTTGGCTTCTATAGCCAAGCTCACATAAAATGAATCCAGAATATCAGAAGCTTGTCATTCCGAACGCCCCTTCTTCAGGGGCGATCCGGAATGACAACGGCTGGGGATGAGTTTTTTATATGAAAGGTTGGGGACTAGGTGGAAGGGAGGACTAGGTTGCGCAGACAATCCGCAGCTTGCGATAAACGTTTTGGGTTCGGGCCTGGATCCCGGTTTACACCGGGATGACGGTGTTTTTGTTAGGCCTTTCGATCCCATAAGGTCATCGCTCTGGGGAAAAGTTTTGCGGGAAGACGTTGAGGGGTGATCTTAAGGTGGAGGGCGTGCGGGCGTTTTTTTTCAACAGTCCCTTTCTCAACAGATTTGATGACAAGCTGATAAATTTACGCTCATCCTCAATTTTTTGTAAGGTTGGTATTAATTTTCCGGGGCATAGGGTTCGGCTACGCGCAAGAAAATTTTACCGCGCACAGATTCCCACTTATCCAACAACCGATTGATCGTGCCGCAGGTCAGAAGATCCAAAATCACGTTGTTCATAAAGTCGCGCAGCTCCGTATCCTTGCGGTTCATGGGAAGGGTGAAGGCTTGGGCCTTTAACGGTTTGGGAAGTTCGATCACTTTCAGCTTGGTGCCGTATTTACTGTATTCAATCTGACCGTTACGATCCAACAAGACGGCATCAGCCTTGCCGGTCGCGATATTCTGCATCATGGACGGACCATCGACCTGAGCGGCAATCGTCAACAGCTTAGCTTTTGGAAAGGTTTCCTTGGTCAGAAAGAGAGTCATGTTCCCATCTTGGACCAAGAAGGTCGTTTCCGGACTATTCATCTTTTCAAGCGCGTCCGGCCCGTCGAAGCGCGTATCGTCTTCGCGTACTAAGGGATAGATTCCGGCGTAGAAAAGAGGGTTTGTAAAAATCGCCTCTCGCCCCAAGGCCATATCCGGAAACATCGGGGCGCACATGATGTCGTAGCGTTTGGCCTGAAGCGCCGGAATCCAATTGCCAAACGTCGATTCTTCTGTCCATTCGACCTTGATGCCCGTCTTTTCCGAAAAGGCCTTCATCATGTCGATCGTCAGGCCTGACATTTCCCCGGTATTCGGATCACGCATCACAACCGGAGGGAAAACATAATAGCCGCAACGCAAAACGCCGGTGCGCATGACACGATCAAAGGCACTTTCTTCCTTAGGCGCTGTGGGTGGCGCCACATATCGACCGACAGCAAAAGCCGTTGCGGCAGACAGAGCGAAAACGAGGAGAAGGTTCGCAACTTTCATTGTTTTCTTTCCTTATTGAAGAATGTAGGGGGATGTCATTCTCAGAATTTTATTGTCCTGCGTTTCATATTTGCGAAATACCTTGTCGATAAACCCCGTGCTTTGCAAATAGGTTATGGTCGTGTCCACCGCATCTTTTAAGTCCTGTTCGCGTTGCGGAATAGGAAACCCAGCAGCGACAACGCTTTCCGGAGGCCCGGCAACACGACGAAGTATGCCGGGATTGTTCTTGCTGTAATTGGAAAAAGTTGTCATTTCTGTCGCGACGACATCCGCCTTTCCTGCAGCAACGCTAAGCAAGATTTCAGGCCCGCTTGCGTTTTGAGGTAAAGCAATCTTTTGGGCTTTTGGATAGCGTTCATTCGCAGCAATGGCTGAAAACTCACCCTCAAGAACAGAGATTTTTACTTTAGGATCATTCGCTGCCGCATAGTTATTGTCGAAACGCGTGTCCCCATTACGAACGAAAAGATAGGTCGGGTGAAAAAAAATGGGGATCGTAAAGTCCATTTCGCGAGCCCGCGACGGCGTTGCGAGTAAAATACCGCCAATCATATCGTAGCGATTACTAGCAAAATCAACCGAGATATTGGGGTGCAAAATCTCGGTCACCCACTCGACCTTGACCCCCAATTGTTTTGCTATTTCCTCCGTTATTTCAACAAACGCCCCCTTCATTTGACCCGTCTTCAAATCTTTATCAATCAACGGCGGCCATAGGTAATAACCGCAACGAAGCGTTCCTGTACGTTTGATTTGTTCAAAACGCGATTCTTTTTGCTGAGTTGAAGCAACCGTTTGTTGCGGCACGGCATATTGGCTCACAGCAAAAGCCGTGACGGCGGACAGGGCGACGACAAGAAGAAGATTGGCGAGTTTCATGGGATGGCCTTATTGCGGGAGAATATAGGGCTTAGGTAAACGAAGGAATGGGTTTTCCGGCTGTTCATACTTATCCAACAGACGATCCAGATAGCCAGATCCCATCAAGCAGTCGATCGTTAAATCGAGCATATTTTTTAGGCCTGTTTCATTGGCCGCTAGGGCATAGCTTACCGGCATAACCCGTACGGGCGGTCCTTCAACCCGGCGTATTTTGCCCGGATTCTTTTTGGCGTATTGGGCGAATATATAAGAATCCGTAATAACCCCGTCAGCTTTTTTCCCTTCAACATCCAAAAACAAATCCGATCCGTTGGCCGTTTGCGGCAAGGCGATTTTTTGCGCTTTGGGGAAGTTTTCTTGGGCAGCAATGGCAGCAAATTCGCCGTCAATTGTTGTCAATTTCGTCGTTTCCGCATTCACGGCGGCATAGTTATGGTCAAAGCGCGTATCCCCTTCGCGGACGAACAAATAAGCCGGATAAAACAGAACCGGCTTGAGGTAATCGGTTTCGCGAACACGGCCCGGCGTGACAAAAAGGGGCGAACACAGAACGTCATACCGCCCTGTTGATAGATCAGTCGGCATTTGCGGCAACGCAGCCTCGGTCGTCCATTCTATTTTAAGGCTGAGCTGACGGGCCATTTCTTCGAACAATTCGACCGAAAGCCCGTGCATCCGGCCCGTGTTCGGGTCCCTTTCCGTTACGGTCGGGGCGATAAAATACCCGCATCTTATAACGCCCGTACGCTTAACCCGTTCCAGTCTTGTTTCCACTTTGTTTGCCGGGGCCGCGTAGAAAGTACGTCCGGCAGCAAACGCCGCGATGGCGAGAAGAACAACGAAACCCCATCGGATCAGCATAGAAATCTCCTTTTATGCGTTAATCTCCGGCACGCCGCCATGGTTTGGCGGGAAGGTAATAGAAGTCTTTGTCCTTTTCGCTTTTGATTAACAGCCGCTCAAAATAGCCGGTGTCGCGCATGGATTCGATCGTTGTGTTGAGCATGTTTTTCAATTTTTCTTCGCCGACATTGACGGAAAGGCCCCCGGCAAACATCCGGAGCGGCGGCGCGTTAACGCGTTTAAGCTTGCCCGGATTGTGCGTCAGGTAATCCTCTATGGTCGAAGGCTCCGTCAACATAATGTCGGCTTTGCCCGTAGCCACACTTTCCATCACCTGCGAAACGTCCATCAAATTCTGTAAAGTCAGAATCTTGGTTTTGGGGAAATCTTCGGAAGCTATGACCTGCGACATCTCGCCTTCCAACACGGCCATCGTGACGCTCGGATCGTTGACGGCCTTTATATTATTGTCAAAGCGCGTATCGCCCACGCGCACATAGGCATAGGTCGGATAAAAAAGAACAGGCGTTGTAAAATCCGTTACACGCGAACGCGCCGGAGTCATCGAAAACGGAACGCATGCCACATCAATGCGACCGGCTTTCAAGCCTTCGAACGCATCCACGATTCCCGTTTCAACGGCCCAGTCGATTTTAAGGCTGAGGCGACGGCCCAGCTCTTCCATAAACTCAACGTATAGGCCGGATAACTTTTTGGTATTCGGGTCGCGCTCGATAAATTGCGGGTAGAGGATATAATTGCACCGGATCGTTTGGGTGCGCATCACGCGGTCATAGACCGTTTCTTTAAGCTCGGTTTGAGACGAAGGAGTTGTTGCCCCGCCATATTTGCCTACGGCAAAGGCTGTGGCTGCGGATAGGACAACGACAAGAAGAAGATTGGCAAATTTCATAGGGTTTCCTTTTTCATCATCTCTGGTTTTATCATCTCTGGGCGGGCGCGGATAAAGCTGTTCGGGATAGCCTCATACCGGTCAAGGATTTTGTCCATCGTACCATCCGTAATCATTTCGTCAAACGCAATATCAAACATAGCGCGCAAATCCTGCTCGCCTTTTGCGAAAGAAACCGCGTGACCGTAGGCGCGAAGCGAGGGCACATCTTCCAACCGGCGGACCTTGCCGGGATTGGCGACCAGATACGGCATGGCCACCAGAGGATTGGAAATGGTCACGTCGGCTTTGTTGGTGGCAACCGCTTCGAAGACCAGCGAAAGATTGGTATCCGACGCCATCGAATAATTCTTGGTTTTAGGAAAACACTCGCCGCGCAAAAACTGGCTGCCTGAACTGTCCACCGTGGACACCGTCACGTTCGGGGCGTTGATCGCCTCTAGCTTGCCATCGAAACGGTGATCGTCCGCCCGCACATAAACGTCCGTCGTGCTGTAATAAAGGGGTCGGCTGTACTCAACAATCTTGGCCCATGGCGACCAACGATAGGCCGTAAAGCAAAAGGCGTCGTACCGGCCGGTTTTCAGCCCTTCGGCAAAAGTCATAAAGCTGGTTTCTTCCGTCCATTCAACGGTCAAGCCGAGACGTTTGGCGGCCTCGGTCATACTATCATAGCTGATGCCGCCCAACTTGCCGCTGTTCGGCTCGCGCGTGAATTGAGGCGAGGCCACAAGATAAGAGCATCTCAAAATTTTTGTTCGGACGACACGGTTAAAGGCGGACTCTTTCGAGGGTTGGGTCGCTTGGTCAGGGCCTTCGGCGCTTTCCTGCCCCAGCCGGGCGGCTCCCCAAGAAACCACAAAAATCAAAGCGATAAGGCCTAAGCCTGTCTTTTTTGTCACGGAAGGTCCCTCTGAACGGGTGTTTCGGCGCTTTACTATGGTTCATTTGCTTATATATTTCAATCAGATAATTGAAACCACAGCGCATAATGAATGCAGCCTTGCCTTTTGCTCAACTTTTCCTTAGAAAAGGGCCTTCACCCGTGGCGGCGAAAGGCGCGCCCGAAAGTCATGGCGTGAATGGAAACAGACCTGGAACCAGACAGGGCTGTGCATCTTAGGACGCCTCGGAAAGAAGTTTAAACGATGAAAAAAGACACACATCCCGATTATCACCCCATCACGGTCGTCATGACGGACGGCACTGAATTTACGACGCGCAGCACCTATGGCCAAGCCGGGGAACGCTTGCAGCTCGACATCGACTCTAAAACGCATCCCGCATGGACCGGTCAACATCGCATGGTTGATCGCGGCGGCCAGCTTGCCAAGTTCAACAAGCGTTTCGCTGGCTTGGGGGGAAGCTCCAAGAAGGAAGATGCTGCGTCAGCGGCTCCGGCCAAGGAAGAAAAGATCAAGCTGACCACCAAGACGGGCACAGCTAAAAAGAAATAAGGATTAAATTTTGTTATAAAAAAAAGCGGCTCTTTCGGGCCGCTTTTTTTGATTCCATTTTTCGATTAATCGCACGGGTCAGTCGGCGGGTCGATAATCTGGACGCCTTGGATCATTCCAAAATTCGGGACCTCTCCCGCCGCCAGCTTTTCACGAACCATCGCATCTAAGCGTAAAATACGGGCATACAACGCATGCGTTCTTTCCAAAAGTGACCGTAGTCCCGGCGGTAACTCTTCCAGCTCCGGCCCTACAGGATTTTCGCATTCCTCTCCGCCTGCCAACGCATATTGCGGCGAGTCAAACTGCTCCGGCGATATTTCGCCGGACAAAAGGGCTTTCATCGCAAGAAGCCACGTCATCACCTGAATCAACCGTGCCGACACTCGCGTGTGCTGGTATCCAACGTGCAGGTTGTGCGGCAGGTCTTGGGGCCTTCCTTGCGATTGCTCTTGATAGGCGATGTAGTTCCGGGCTTCCACCGTCAACGCAACGCCTTCATCAAACGTCTTGTCCAATAAAGTGGTGGTTTTAGGCATGAGATCGCTCCTCGATAATAGGTCTTGGGTGTCTTCCTGACCTTTCAGCCATAGCATACGGAATCTTAAAAAGAGGTGTAGCTTTATTTAACAAGGACTTAACTATATTGCCTCCGTGCGCTACCGCTGCTGTGAGGCCGAGTTGCATGTTCTATTGTGCTGTCTGATGGGCTCTGAGGCTTCCGGTTTGGGCGCTTTTGGCCATAATTTTCACGAAAGTCGCAAAAAAAGCTTGAGGAATCGGGCGGTTCAAGACTACAAGGTCTGACCGGTTTGCCTTCGGTCTATTTTAGGATCAAGGTTTTTGCTTATTGGGGCGTAGCCAAGCGGTAAGGCAGTGGATTTTGATTCCACCATGCGGAGGTTCGATCCCTCCCGCCCCAACCAGCCCAACGCCGGGCTGATATACTTTTTAGGAAGCCAAGTGGGGCTTACTTTTTTAAAAATTTTAGTATGTGGGATATTTCCCTGAAATGGCTATAAGTTTATGCTATTGACACACTCACGTCGTTTTGCGCCCGGAGGTCTGCTCCTGTGGCGCTTTTTTTATGGCTAAATTCAGGGATCAAAGATGACAAATACGACAAGCTTGCAGGCGAAGGCTCTTGGCCTTCGCGAAGAAATCCATGCGCTGATCTTTTCTCACTATCTTAGGAAAGGATATGCACCACATGCACTGATCAATGCACATGGCCTTCTGGGGGAGATCGCCTTTTATGATAAATACAATCCCAACTGGGGAGCCCAGCCCCGTGCCCCTCAAGGAACGCCCACCGGTGGACAATGGATAAGTGGTGGGGCTGGGGTTGCCGATACTCCGGACACAGCTCCCGCTTCTTCTCCTTCCTCAGGGTCTTCTCCCGGTCGATTTGGCTTGCCCAACGAAATTACCCACAGGCCAAATATCGTGCTGGTTAGTGGGCCTGAGAAGAAACCACCCGTTGCCCGGTCGTGGAAAGATAAACCCAACAGGTCGATGAGAGAATTTATTGCAAAACAGGAAGATCCGAATGTTGAAAAATTAGATCACCACGGCTACAGAACCATAAATAAAGAAGGAGGGATTGCCTTAGGACGCTACCAATTTAGAAATCAGGGTCTTCGGGATATCGGCTTAAAAGATTCAAAAGGCGCGTGGCGGACAGATACAAAATTCTACGAAAAATACCATATTAGGACAGATCAAGATTTTCTTAACAATCCGGAAGCACAGGAAGAAACGTTCACAGCCTATCTTGCTAGAAAAAAGCAAAATACAAAGAAGCTTTACCGCAAATATAATGGATACACCTATCGCGGCATCCTAGGAGAACAAATTACCATAACCAAAGCGGGCCTCCTCGCAGCGGCTCATAGAGCTGGTGAAAGAACCGTCGAAGACTATCTTAAATATATCCAAAAACGTGGGGGGAGCTATGGGCTAACCCTTGATCAGTTGAAAAAAATATCCAAATTCTGGCCTTGGGTTGAAACACGCTTGCGACTGTTTCAGGACGTCGCCTATACTTCATCCAAATGGCCGGAAGCTATCCCTGACCCAAGAGACAAAAATGAATAAACCCTACACTTTTCTTCTCTTTTTGTCTTTTTTTCTTATCTTTTTCGCCCAAAAGCTCAAAGCTGAGGAGATTTATAACAACCCGGCGTGCCCTCTCTTGCCGAGATGCATATCTTCTTATGGCATTGTACGGGTGGAGGATGGTTGGACGCGCCTTTTCCTTTGGCCACAGGGACAAGAGAAACCTCTTCTCGTGACAAACCCGCCAAGCTACGGTTTCTTTGATGTCATGCAATTTCTAGAAGACAGTGGCCTGAATAGATATGCTGCGGGACCTAGCATGGATACATATGGTCATTACATCTACTGTCCTTTGGAGGATAGCAAAACAACTGTGTGTCTCGCTAAAGTATCCGCTTCTAGTTTTGTTCGTACGCGACACAAAGACCGCCCTCTTCCTGCCGGAGTGCATCTGGAGTTTCATAATCCATCCGCACAGGAAGAAGCCTATTTACCTCAAGAAACATTCGACGAGATAAAAAGGGCCGAAGAGGAAACAGGCCTTGAAAGTCATACAGAGCTTCACATTGCCTCCATTGATTTCGATGGGTCAGGACGTCCGGGATATGCTGTCGTAATCGACAATGAACATATCTGCGGCATGAACTCTTGCATGATGGCCTTTTGGCAAAAGAGGGAAACTGGATGGAAAAATATAGGTGACGCAGAGTACACGTTTCGTCCCGTTTTCAGACTTGATCAAGAAACCAATGGCTATCATGATATTTATGTCGATGGGCAGATAATCCATTTCGATTTTCATAGAAAAAATGCGCCCCCACTTTATTATTCTTCCGACCCCTATGAATTTGAAAAAGGATGAAAAAGGCAATGACGGTGTCTATAGACCAGATAAAGGCCTTACAAACAGGCGGCGCAGGGAACGAGCCCTGTTTCTCAAAGAGATATAGCCGCCTAATCCTTAACGGATTTTTTCTCCTTCCCTTTCTTTTTCTGACGTCCAACGCTTATGCTATAGAATGTAATCGGAAAGAATCGGCGCAATGGATGATGGATATTTGTGCCCAACATGATTTTCAAACCGAAGAAGACAAACAGACAGGGATCCTTCAAAAGCTGAAAGCAAAGATAAGTCACGAAGGATGGGGGAAACTTGAGGAAGCTCAAAAGGCGTGGAAAGTCTATAGGAAAACACAATGCGAATTCGAAGTTTTTGGCTTTAGGGAAGGCTCCATCTATCCCACGATTTACTCCGACTGCTTAAAGCACTTCACCTCTGAACAAAACAAACGACTTCTCGACCAACTTAGCTGTGAGGAAGGGGGCCTCGGCTGTGGCGGCCAATGAAAGTTCTACCGATCCACACTAAAAACCATAAGTTTTATCCGATAGGACAAACCATGAGACGTTATATCATTTTGCTGGCTTTTTTTGTTCTTTTTGTACCCCTTTGCGCGCAAGCTTCTTCTTTGAAGGAGGAGGTACGAACCTTAAAAAGTGTTCCAATCGTCTATGGCGTCAACAAAATAACGGCAAGCGGTCGTGATGTCGTGATCCTTCGAGGAAGATTCGACACACCGGGAACGGCTTGACGATGCCCGCGATGGCAAAAGAATAAGGGTACCGCCTCAGGTTATGCCTGTCTTTTTTTGATTTTCTGGATAGCTGAGATAAGTTTAATTGGAGAATTCTTTTTAACTTCGTTTTTAAGAAATTCTTTATTTTTGAGAAGAAACTTTTTGTCTTCTGCGCTCAATCGGAGCCCTGCTTTCTGAGCCCTTCCTTTGAAAGCAATATGACACATTTCGCCATCCTTTGTTTTCATTTCAAGAAGGGGGGAAGGAAGTTGGACTATTCCCCAAATTTTTGCAGTTTTTCCTATATCAATATCTATCAAATACCCGCCCTCTGGCATATTCTCCCACCCCTCATAACAAGTA
>JBFWLD010000039.1:0-12220 GCA_050252315.1 Bdellovibrionales bacterium | reverse complement strand
ATGGATTAATCGCGGCAAAGGAATGGCGAACACCAAGCACACAAAGGCCGGGACCAAAGCGGCCACCGCCGCCCGGCCCAAATAAGTCCACGCAAGCCCAACCAATACAAGGATCAGGCCATAATGTGAAAAAGGCTCAAAAGCGGAAAGCCGAGAAATGCCAAGCGACAGGAAACCCAAAAGCTGTACCGCCAGCCCTACCGCAGACGAAGACATAACAGGTTTACGCTCCACAAGCCGATGCCACCCGATCAGCACGGCAAGAAACGGGATAAGCAACCCGTGACTATATTCTTCTGTCTGCCAAGCATCCCAAAGGGCAGGAAGGCTTGGCGCAAAACACAAACCAACCAAAAGCAGGTTAAAAATAAAGAGAGCCGTCGGGAGGAACGACGCTGTTTGGCTTTTTACCGATGAAGAATGGGGCATTTGGATCGCTCTGCTTGCATTTTTATTGAATAAAGTGATAACTGATGCCCCTAGAACAGACAAGGAAGAAACACGCCGCATAGGTTCCTGTATCCCCGGAACAAAGGGTATCTTTATGAAAATACTGCATGTTTGCGAGACTGTTATCGGCGGGACCGGAACCTATCTAAACGAGCTTATCCCCCTGCTCCAACGCGACCTAGGGGACGCCAATGTAAGGCTTGTCGCACCGCTCGAACATTTGTTTCAAACGCCCTCCATCCCTCACAGCACAATCAGCCTGTTCCATAGGCCTAGCCGCCTGCGAGGCCTGCCTTTTTTATGCGCCGCTTTCCTTAAGGAAATCCGTACCTTTAAGCCCGATATTGTGCATGCGCATTCCTCTTTCGCCGGGGTTATCGCACGGCTTATCGCTCCTTTTTTTGGGATTCCTGTTATTTACTGCCCCCACGGATGGGCCACGGACAGGCAACAATCCGGTCTGTCCTTAACCCTAACCAGTTGTACCGAACGATGGCTGGCAAAAATCAGCAGCAAAATCATCGCGATTTCGGCGTATGAACGGCAACGAGGAATCGACCTTGGCATCCCCGCCGACAAAATAATCACCATCCATAACGGGCTGCACGAACAAGCTCCTGCTCACGAGCCGATCGGCTGGCACGACGAAAGATTAAAGGTGTTGTTCGTGGGGCGTCTGGATAAACAAAAAGGAGCGGACATTCTTCTTGAAGCAACGGCCGACCTTCAAAGCAAAGTTTGTGTCAGCATTATTGGCGATTCCGTGGTGGGGCACGGCGCGGCTTTAAAGATCGGCCCTCATGTCAAGGCGCATGGATGGCTGAATCGCTCGGCTGTTTGCGCCTTTATGGCGGATTGCGATGTTGTGGTCGTGCCCTCAAGATGGGAAGGGTTTGGCCTTGTCGCGCTTGAAGCCATGCGCCTTGGTAAGCCGGTCATCGCCTCACGCGTAGGCGGGTTGACGGAATTAGTCATAGACGGCAAAACAGGCTTTTTGGTTGCCCCGGAGAAAGCACAGGACCTAGCCAAGCTCCTTCAAAAAACGGATAAAACAACCCTCGCCGAAATGGGAAAAGCCGGTCACGACCATTTTATCAAGAATTTTACAGCCGAACGCATGGCCCACGCCGTTATAGATGTGTATAGTCACGCGGCAAAACAATGAGGCAGGCAATGCTCCCTATCTATATCAATGGTCGCTTTCTTGGCAAACCCGTAACTGGTGTTGAGCGCTTTGCGCGCGAAATCCTACAAGCCCTAGATAACCTGCTGATACAAAGGAAAGACGCCCCCAATGTTATCCTCTTCGCCCCTCGAGACACCCCCGCTCCCCAAAATCTAAACAAAATAAGCTTTAAGACCTGTGGAAAACATCAAGGTCATATTTGGGAACAAGGGGACCTTGCTTACGCGGCAAGAAAAGGCCGATTAATAAGTCTTTGCAATTGTGGACCAGCCTTTCATCCAGACCATTTGGTTGTCATCCACGATGCTTTGGTTTACCGCATGCCAAAGGACTATGCCTTTAGCTATCGTTTGTTCCATCGCACATTGGGTAAAATTCTTGCCCGAACGGCAACCATCGGAACGGTTTCCCGCTTTTCCCAGCAGGAACTCAGCTCTGTTCTTGGAATTAAGGCCGAACAAATTTTGTTAATTCCCAATGGGCACGAACATATCAACCGACAGGCACCGTCAGAAAATATTATCGCAAAGTTAGGGCTTGAAAACCGGCCCTTTTTCCTTTTCATCGGATCGCCCGCCCCACGAAAAAACTTAAATAGGCTCATCGAGGCTTTTCAGGCCTTGAACCGAGAGAACATTGCCCTTGTCATCATTGGGGCCGCAAATGCCAAAGTGTTTAAGGGGGCAAACGCAGCCTCTTATAAAAACGTCCTCACCCCTGGTCGTCTTGAGGATGGAGAAATTATAGCCCTTTACCAAGCTGCGGAAGCGTTAGTTTTTCCTAGCCTTTATGAGGGCTTCGGAATCCCGCCCTTAGAAGCGATGGTTCATGGGTGTCCCGTCATCGGGGCCGACATTCCACCCGTACGCGAAGTTTGCGACGATGCCATTTTATATGTGGACCCGTTAAAGCCTAATACCATCACCCAACAAATGGACACCCTATTAAAGGCTGCCGGACTTAAAGAAACCTTGATTCACAAAGGACAATCCAGAGTTCATCTATATAAATGGGCAACCAGCGTCGAGCCCCTTTATGCCTTTTTGATGGAAGGGAAAAAAAGCAAATGAGCCTTATTACCCAGCATAATCCCGTCAAAAAATACGATTTGGAGCAAAAACTCTCGTCCCCATTTTATACCTTGGCTCTTATCGTAACCTATACTTCGCTGTTGTTCCGCGATGCGGCAGGTGGTGCCTTTCGCTATTACACAGACATCTATGGGGTGGGGTCTGCATGGTACCTTCCGGATGTTTTTGCGGCGCTATACTTCCTTTTGTTACTTCAAACAGTTCTTCACAAAAGGAATTTAGCAACGATTCTTCCTCTTGCCTTTTTGTTTATTAGCTCCCTTATCGGCGTCCTTACTACCAAAAGCGCTTTGTCTGTTTTATCTGCCATAAAAATGTTACTGCCCTTGCTTATAGGGTTCTACGCAGCGAAACAACGGGATATCCCTTTAAAAAATCGCACCATTCATGGCTTTATCCTTGCTTTCTCTATTGCTGGGGTCTTATGGAATAATACAGCGCAACTTCCTTGGACAAATTATGTAGCCGTAAATGAATTCGGCGTATCGCGCATCGCGGCTAACCAAAGATGGATCGCTGGCGTTGATAGGCTCGCCGGATTTGCATCCGATAGCACGGCGGCAGGCTATACTATTATGCTGTGCGTTATATTTTTAATGAATACCTTACCCCTAAGGGCCGCCCTTGCCATTGCCGCAATTTCAATCTATCCGATCTATCTAACGACAAGCCGCACGGCAGGTGTTGCTCTTTTCTTTTACGTCCTTTCCTTCCTACTTTATAAAGCTCGAGCCACGCGAATCCTTAAATTACTTTTCTTGGGCATATGCATCTTATTTGTTTTGTTGCCCTTTGTGCTCCCTATTGTCGGCGGCGTATTATCATACGAAGATATACCGTCGTGGGCGGCAAGCATGATGGATCGGATCAAAAGCACATGGGTCAATCCCTTTGCCTACATCTGGGATCATTTTCTCTTTGCTTTTATTACAGGAATGGGACTTGGTAGCGTCGCCTTTCCGGTCAAATTCTCAGATCAGCTTAGCCGAGCGTTTAATTGTGCGGATAATTTTATGCTCGCAAATTATTTGATGTTTGGTGTGGCCGGAGTCTGGACCACCATCGTTTTGTTGAAACAGGCGTATAAAAACCTTCCTCCCGCGAACATAGCCATTTTAATAACATTTCTAGCCTACGGTTTTGCAATCCAAGGCTACGGCGTTTCCACCTATGCACTTATTGTTGGCTTTTTGTTGGGTGGAAATGAACTGCAAAAACAAAAAAAGCCTACTCCAAAACTAATGAATGGACCAACTGCGCGGGAAGGCTCATCAAAATAGGCTCCGCACTAAGATCATATTCGCGATCGGGTTCGACCTGTGCAAACCCGCACAAAGGAACAGTTGAAGCGCCTTTCGGTATTTTAACCCGATTCAAAGAAGCCCCTGCCGTCTGCCACAAGCCGATAAGACGCTCGTCGCCCTTACCATAAACGACCATATGCCCGCCCTTGGCAAGGGTCCTTTTTTCTAAAAAAACTTTATCTCCAAGTATCGCCCAAATTGACTTCGCAACACATCCCGAAGGTTTTAATCGCCCATCATATGTGTATTGGCCAAAATGATGCTCTCTATTTTTTTTGTCGAGGCCCCGATCAAGAAGTTCATAATGCCAAGCACCTTTAAGCCATGGGATAGATGGCGCCATCAGTAAAAATTGAGCCATGTTAGCGGCTGCTTTTTCTTCGGAAACACCACCACATTTCCCATCCTTATTGGGCCAACCATATTCTGTAAGATAGACTGGAGTATCCTGTTCAGGGCTAACCGACTTCAACTTGGCATGCAACTCTTCTAAACTTTTGATGACATCATCACCAGTACGGTACTTCTCTCGCTTGCAATGATTGTAGATATGCACGGAAAGACCATCAGCATAATTCATTAAGCCCGCACGAACGGCAGACATCGTCCAAGACCACCTCGGATCTTCACCTACGGCTCCAGCGAGGACAATTCCCTTAGGATTAACTTTTTTCAAAACGGGGTAGGTTTCTTTAGCCAGAGCGACATATTTTTCCGGTGAACCCAGATCGCTGCCTTTTTTCGCCGCAAGGTTCCATTCATTCCAGACTTCAAAAATTGGGTTCAGCTCTTTTAAGGCCTGTGCTGCCTTTTGCGCATAGGCGACGAAAGCCCCGCGCGTTTCAGGCGTTAAAGGTTGGCCTTCAGGTATGTGTCTTTTATTCCCAGTTAAAATAAGAAGGGGCCGCGCCTGAAGATGCGTAAATCCATACGCAATATGGCTCATCGTATCGGGGATTGATTGCAAAGAATTCGCCTTTTTGATGTCCCAAAAGAGATCATCACGGGTCGAGTCAACTCCTAAATAGGCGAGTTTCCAAACAACGTCTTCGGGCGAAGAATATGCTTTATTTTTTTCAAACCCCAAATGAATACATTGTCCGTAAATAAAAGAATCCCGCACCAAAGGCACGCTCGACGCCTTGGCAGGGAAGTTCTGACAAAGAAACAGCCCCACGAAAAAAGCCATGACTTTGGGAGTAAAACCTAGCTTCATTTGATCCTGCCTCTTTCAAACTGGGGGCTCTCTTCAAGGCAAAGGGCGCTCCATCGTTTCAGTGATAATGGCATAAATCTTCTGAGCAAGGCTTTCTTGCGAAAATTTATGGGCATTATCGGTCGCATAGGTTCTCCATTTTGCCAAGTCGTTCGGCGTTTCTAAGATATGTTGCAACGCGTTCTTCCATTTAGGAGCATCGCCCGGAGGGACTAAAAGTCCGTTCTTGTCATGCTCGACCAGTTCTGGAATGCCCCCCTTATCCGATCCCAACACCGGCAGGCCCATGGTCAGCGCATGGATCACGACGCCGGGCGAGTTTTCCGGCCAAATAGAAGGGATAACCAACAGATCGCTCTGTGCCATATAATTGCTGACCTCGCTTTGAGGCACAAGTCCCGTAAAATGACACCAGCTAAAGGGCTTCGCGCGCGCGCGCAACTTTTCTTCATCCGGCCCGCCCCCAACAATCGTCAAAGAAAAACGGTGCTTATCCGCCAACGCCTCACAAGCATCCAGCAAAAGATCAATCCCTTTTGTGACATCCAGCCGACCGACATACAGCAGGCGCAAAACGCCACCGGAATCGGTCCGAGACACCGTTGGCATAGGATAAACATTGGCATTTAATGTCGCGCGCGTATGAAACGAGGATAAAGGAAAATAGCGGCCAATTCGATCAAGGTTAGCCTGAGACGGGGAACAAATCGTAATCCGCCCCATCTTGCTCACAAGATTCTGTTGATAACGACACGACACTTTGCACAAGGCGCATTGTTGGCTGCAGTTCTGCCCGTTGGCAAACATGGAGCGCTTTAAACAAACAAGACCGAGATCATGTTGCCAATATAAAGCGGGTATGTTTCGCGCGGCAACTTCCTCGATAATATTCAACCCGACCCCTTGCAAAATATGAATATTGATAAAGTCGGGCTTAAACGTATCAAAAACGCGAGCCGCAATTTTTCTGTTCGCCGGATCGAAATGATCCTGAAGATGCCATATCGGTTTTTGCCAAGCTTTTCCTCTTTGATGAATGCTGTAGGGACGAGGCATGTAAACTCGCCACATGCGAAGCCCCTCATAAAGCTCGCCGTCCATAACGTCTTGAGGCGTCGGTGCCGTAGTCAGAACACCAACTTCATGCCCTTGTTTCAAAAGCCACTTAGCAAGGTTAAAACTGGAAAATTCTGCCCCGCCGCCAAAAAATGGCGCAAACATTCCAGAAATCGACATAAAACGCATTACAATCTCCCACGAAACAGTGCGAATTTTCTATATTTATCACCGCCGAAAAAGGCAAACCAAATCTTCAAGCCGCTCCCTCTATTTTTGCAAAAGGACGTATTGGGGTTTTTCATTGACCTTAAGGCTAATGGTGCCCTTTTCTACCGAATACGGCGTTGTCTCACCAAACATATCAACGACTATAACGGATGAGCCCTCGACAGGGAGGCTTATTTCACGCAACCGGGACTCCGTTGTCCAAACAACAAGCGCCCGTGGCTTTTCCGGATGGGTAAAAGAAAGAACAAACACCTCATCATCAAACCCGTTCTTTTCTCCTTTGGGAAGCCTCTCGCGTTTGTTAAATTTATAGCCCGACAGTTCAGTTGAAAGGGTTTTTGCTGCATAGAATACCGGCTTTGGCCACTCATCCTTTGTCACGATTCCAAAGTTGTGTTCTCGATTTTTAGGATCGCGCCCATCGTCACGCCAATCATACCAAATAGAAACCGGCACATTTTCCATAAGATTGACCATATAGTTTCGGACAAACAACGCCGCTTGTCTTTCAGGAAAAACGTTCCAATCTGTTGTTGAAAACCCAAATTCCGTACTGATGATCGGTATCTTTCGCGGAGTCCTTTCGGCAATAAGCTGCCGCAGGCGCGCATATTTTTTACTATTAATCTCAGGTCCTTTGTTCGTATTTCTTACATAGGGATGAACGCTGATGGCATCCAGACAGTCCATCGCAGGGCTCTTTAAAAAAGGCAACCACCATTCGATGCGGTTATCCTCCGATGGCGTCCCGGCTGAGGCAGGCCCGACGACAATGGCCTCCGGATCAGCCTTTTTAATCGCCAAACAGGCCGCCGAAGCTAACCGCGCATAATCGGCTCCATTGGGAATTGGCCGCCAAAACTGAACATAATCCGGTTCATTCCATATTTCCCAAATGACCTGACTATCTTTATAGTGTCTCACGGCAGCCTCAGCAAAGGCAGAAAAACCAGCGAGTCCTTCCTGCGTGATGGGAGGCAACGCCGTTGAGCCCACCCCTTTTCCTTTTTTTTGTTTATAGCTGTACATATCGGCATATAGCTTATTAGAAAAACTCAGCACAAAAAGGGGCCGAGCCCCTGCCCCAGCTATCTTTTGGACAACATCGTCGTAATGGGACCACACATACTCGCCTTTAGTCTTCTCTACCCTGCCCCAATAAAGATTGGTACGAACGATTTTGACTCCGGCCTCTTTCATCATATCAAATGAGGTTGGATACTTAGCGGCTGACGTATGAATATTCACCCCAAGTCCGCTTAATGAATCTTGCTCCAAATCAGGCAAATCAGCAGCAAAACTTCCTTTTGCAAAGCAACAAAGAATCCCAACGACCAAAACCAAGCCGTTTAAACGAAAAATGCTGGCCATACTGCTACCCTCTGAGGTTTTTCACCCCGGCGAGATGTTTTTTCTTCCCTCTTTCCTGTACTGTTGGGTATAACATAAAAAACTACTATGGGCGGGTTTTTATGAAGTTATTTCGCTACACAGATGTTCGGGGCAACTTTGGCGATGACTTGAACTTTTGGCTGTGGGACCGACTGCTGCCTGAAATTTGGGATGAGGATGGCCGTCTTATGTTCAGCGGCATCGGAACCATCATCTCGGACAGGATGCCTTTTGCTGACAAATGGGTCGTGCTCGGGTCTGGAACCGGATACCTTCCCCCGCCCCAAGGCTTTGCCGATAATCATTGGGAAATTTTGTGCGTTCGCGGGCCGTTAACCGCTAAAGCCCTCGGCCTGCCCCCGGAAAAAGCCTTAACGGACGGCGCGATCGCCCTTTCTCTCTTGCCGGAATATGCTCCGGTCCCGCCGGAGCAGCGGCAAGGGATTGTCTTTATGCCGCATCACACCGCTATCCGTGCAGGCCAATGGAAGGAAATATGCGAGCTGGCAGGCATCGAATATCTGGACCCCACCGCCGATGATCGGGAAACCCTAAAGCGGCTCAGGACGGCACGGCTCGTCATCGCCGACGCCATGCACGCCGCCATTGTTGCTGATACCTTACGCGTTCCTTGGATTCCTGTTGTCTCGACGAACCAAATCAACTCTTTCAAATGGCTTGATTGGGCCAACTCGATGAAGGTTCCCTATCGCCCCATCCTGCTCCCCCCTAGCTCGTTACAAGAAGCTTTCCGGCATTGGTTCGTCAAATTTTGGGGAGAATCCTACTATCTAAAAGATGTGACGGAGGAAAAAGCGATCCAGCACAATCTGGCCATGCGCAACTTAAAACAAAAACCTTGGTGGAAGCCCTATCGAGGCATCATGCGCCGAATTCATCGCCTTAGTATGCGTCTTTTGGGGCTTATCCGAAAAGCGCGCACCGCTTTTTATACCAAGCTCCTTAAAAAACCGGTCCCCCCCGACAGATATGTGCTCAAAACAGCGGATGCCTTGCGTCAAATTGCCGCTTCAACGAGCTATTTGAGCGATCCGGAAATTTTTGAGCAACGCCAAAAAAGGATGGAGCAGCTTCTTTCTCAAGTACGGGAACTAGCGACGCCTAGAGCAGATCGTGATTAGGTTGGCGTCCGTCAACCTTTTCGGAAAAGGCTCTAGAAATTCTAAAGCTTAGCTTTCTGTTTTAAATTTGCCTTCCCGGACTTCTTTTGGATAAGGCCCCGGACACGGTTTTGAATTTCCCAATAAGCTTCCGGCATAAACAGGCGCAAGCACAAAGCATAGCCTCCCAGTCCGACAAGGCCCGCAAGCGCAATCTGAGCAATATAATGCTCGTGCAACAAGGGCATCTGCGCCATTAAATAGCCCGCCCCGACCGACACCGTGCCAAGGATAAACGGCAGAAAATAGGCCATCAGAATCTCTTTTGCCCCTATGCCTTCACGATAATACAGCAAGAAACTAAGCATTAGCGGCCAAACAGCATAATAAACCACGACGCCGGTTGCTACGCCCAACGCATTCCAGACCAGTCCAAAAGAAGCAACCGTTAGATAAAAGGCTATGGCCGAAAAAGCGCGATACTTAAACAAACGCACAAACTTGCCGCGGGCCGATAAAAGGGAAAAGGACGCCCACGAAAAAACTTCAAAGGGGATGCCCAAGCTTAATATCTGAATAAAACGTATCGACTCTTTCCACCGATCACCGAATAAGAAAACGAGGCCCGGCTCGGCAACAGCCGCCTGCAACAAACAAACAGGAACCGTAACCACACAAAGAAACTTTGCTGTCTTAAAGGCAGCATCGCGCTGCCGCTTCTCTTCCCCCTTCATCGAGGTGAGGGCAGGAAACAAAACATTGGTGAAATTCGCCGCCAAAATCTTCATGGGCTGAACCGAAAGGCGAAAAGCAAAATAGTAAATACCAACAACATGGGAAGTAGCCAAAAGCCCCAGAATGATATAATCCCCCTGCCCGACCAGCGCGGCACTTATTCTGCCCCCCATGACCATCGCACTTCGACGAATAATCATCCACCAGCCCTTTGAAAGTTTAACCGCACGCAAAGGCACCGGAGCTTTTCGCCAAAAAACAATGGCCTTAATAGCCGCCATCACAGGGATGGGGATGGCAAAAGACAAAGCCCCCAGCCCACACCATGCCAACAAAATGATAAAGAGTTGCGTTCCGACGGAATCGAACGTGCCATACGATGCCAAATATTTGAATTTCATTTGAGCTTGCATATTGGCCTGAGGAATGGTTGCCAACGTCGAAAGAGGTACACTTGCAGCAATAAGCCAAATAAGCGGCATGATTTTATCATTATGATAAAAGGCAGCCCCGATCGGAGCGCTAAGGCTCATGGCCAACGTTGCCACTGTCGCAAGGCCAAGACTTATCCAAAAGGCCTGTGTCGCCCAAAAGCGCATATGCGCATGCCGTTGCTGGATGACTTGATCAATGCCAGCGTTGACCAGCACGTTAAATATAGTGGTAACCGTATAAGCAAGACCGAGAACACCAAAATCCTCCGGCACGAGCAACTTGGCCAAAACAAGCTGGCTAAGCAACGTACTGCTGCGGCCTGCAAGGCTTTGAATTAATAGCCAAACAACACCAGATGCAGCCTTTTTTCCGACAGACGCCGGGCGCTTGATTTGAGCTTCATCTTTAGACATGCTGTTTTAGCCGTATATAAAATTGGATGCCTGTAGAGACGCCTTGCCCCCTCAAGTCACTTTCTGCTAGGAACATATCAAAAGGGGTATTTATTATACAACCTAACTTTCGGTGTTTTTACAAATATGACTCAATCCATAGTAATCTTTCTTCCATCTCTTGCCGGAGGCGGTGCCGAACGGCTCCACATTAACCAAGCCCCTGAACTTGCTAAGCTTGGGTACAATATAACGTTTTTAGTTAATCTTAAAATAGGTTCCTTGTGCGACCAACTCCCATCGGGAATCAAAACAGAATGCCTAAACGCCGCCAATACACTTCAAACAATTATCCCCCTATATCGTTTTTTACGGCAATACAAACCGGATATCCTGCTTTGCAATTTGCACATATGCAATATGGCCGGGCTTGTGATGAAATTAATCCCTTGGATCAAGACAAAAATTATTACCTCGTTTCATTGCACGCTGACCCCCATATCGCGTCGAAATAAATCGCTGTCCACCCGCCTGCGATCCTTAGTTTATCGCTATTTCTTATGGCTTTCGGATGCCGTTGTGGCGGTTTCGGAAGGCGTTAAAGACGACGTACTCACAACAACGCTCCTCCCTAAAGAAAAAATTCACGTCATCTATAATCCCGTGATAACGGACGCCTTTATTCACGCGGCAGAACAGGCTCAAGCAGCTTTGCCCGACCGGGACCGGGAATCCTATGAGCCTCTAATTTTAGGCGTTGGCCGCTTTACCGTTCAAAAAGATTTTAAAACGCTGATCTCCGCCTTTGCCAAAGTCCGCACGACACAGAAATGCCGACTGAGACTTTTGGGAGAAGGCCCCTTTCGCGATCGCCTTATCGAGCAAATCCAGTCTCTTGGCCTTACCGATCAGGTTGAGCTTCCCGGCTTTTTGAAAAACCCCGTCTCGTCCTTTTGCGAGGCCGATGTTTTTGTCCTTTCTTCTCTTTACGAAGGGCTAGGAAATGTGTTGATCGAAGCCATGGCCTGCGGCACACCGGTTATCAGCACGGATTGCCCGTCCGGGCCCGCAGAAATCCTTGAGAACGGAAAATACGGCCACCTCGTTCCGGTAGGGGATGTAGAGGCTTTAGCCCAAGCCATACGAAAAACGCTGGCGGCCCCCTTGCCTAAAGAAAAACTGCGGGAACGAGGCCTTTATTTTACGGCAGCACGCGCGGCACAGCAGTACCACAAAGTCTGTTTATCCGTTCTTTAATGCCGGTAAAACCCAAGGCGCGCCGAAAACCTTATCCCACGAGGCAGGGGAAAACTCTTTATACCCGCCTGCCGGGTAAAAAGTGGCTTCACTGAAATAAATCTTTTCGGCAACGTTATAAAGATCAACGCGAACGAAATCAAAACCGCTTCCGATCTTTTCAGCAATTTCAACAATCTTTTTGGCATTTCTCGGCACCTCGACCGCACCTATCCTTTTGCCTGTGGTTGCCAACGATAACAGATTCCACTCTCGATCCAGAAAACTGTGTTGCTCTTGATCAAAACGGCCTTGAATAACCTGAATAAAATGAACCCGGCCATCATATACAAAAAGCTTATAATCCTCTGGAAC
>JBFWLD010000038.1:0-12324 GCA_050252315.1 Bdellovibrionales bacterium | reverse complement strand
ATAATGGGTATGCCTTTCCTCTAATGATTTCAGCTTAAATCATTACTTTTGTAATGGATTACTGGCTTTTTGTAAATGGGCATGCAAAAAGGCCGTAACCTTGCGGGTTACGGCCTTTTTTAGCTTAGATAGCTTTATGGCTAAAGCTTACTGCGCGATCACCGTGACAGCGCGGCGGTTTTGAGCCCAAGCTGCTTCGTTGCTGCCCAAAACGGCAGGGCGTTCCTTGCCATAGCTGACCGTGCTGACGCGGCTGGCTTCAACGCCTGAGGCAACCAAGTAGTTCTTGGCAGCCATGGCGCGGCGTTCGCCGAGCGCCAAGTTGTATTCACGCGTGCCGCGTTCGTCGCAATGGCCTTCAACCGTGACCGTTACGGACGGATACTTCTTGAGCCAAGCGGATTGACGATCCAATGTGGCGCGAGCTTCTGCCGTCAGATCGGACTTGTCGAAACCGTAGAAAACACGGTCGCCAACATTGACAACCAAATCTTCTTGAGAACCAGGACGGGCTACGCCCATCTGGCCGCCTGCGCCAGCGCCGTTAAGGCCAGCAGAACCGTCGTCAGTACCAGTCGTGTCGCAAGCTGAGACCATGACCAGTGCCGCCATCAGACACATAAACTTCTTCAACATATTTTCCCCCTTCGTGAACCTCTGGCGGATCAAGCCGAGTCGTTTCCTTGACGACGGCGGCCTTGGCCGAGATGATTGAGATTAAACATTTCACCACAAACGAACCCGGTTGTGGAGCCTTCCTTTCCCCATTTGCAGCAAGGATGAAAAACGCTATCTTTGCCAAAAATGGTAGAACCTAAAAAACAAAGTAACGCTTGCTGTTTTATGAATCAAGAGCCTGATTTTAATTCTTTGTTCAAGTTGTGTCAGCACGAAGAGTCGTGTCTTAACTGCAACAGAATTGACCCCTTTAAGTATGATTGTGGCAAAAACGAAGAGGTGCCGCCACAATTATGCCTTTAAGAAGTCCATAAGTCCTTTTGGGGCATAAAAAACCGCTGCTTTATGGGCAGCGGTTTTTCGGTGGCTTTGTTTCTGCTTTATGGGATTAAGGGCGACCACGCCGGGTCGGACGCATCCATGGGTGTGGGAATCTCCCGCTCGTTATAGCCGGTCAGGTCGATGCTGTAGAGACGGGCGCGGTGGCGGCGGCCTCCCGGTCCGGTCGGAAGGTCTTTGAAGTACATCAAGACGCGTCCGTTCGGTGCCCATGTCGGGCCTTCGACGTGATAGGATTCCGTCAAAAGACGTTCGCCCGTGCCATCGGGACGCATGACGCCGATATAGAAACGGCCTCCTTTTTGCTTGGTGAACGCGATCAAATCGCCGCGCGGGGACCAGACCGGTGTGGCGTAACGTCCGTCGCCAAAGCTGATGCGTTTGACGTCGCTTCCGTTGGCATCCATCGTATAGATTTGTTGCGATCCGCCACGGTCGGATTCAAAGACGATCTGATTGCCGTCCGGCGCATAGCTGGGGCCTGTATTGATCGACGGGTGGTTGGTCAATCGGACCGTCCGACGCGTGCGTAAATCCATCGTGTAGATGTCCGAGTTGCCGTTTTGGGACAAGCTGAAGATGACTTTGTTCCCGCTTGGCGCAAAGCGCGGGGCAAAGGTCATGTTGGCGAAATCGCCCAAGACTTCCTGACGCCCCGTGTCGATGTTGAACAAATACACGCGCGGCTTGTTGTTATAGTACGCCATGTAGGTGATTTCTTGTAAAGTCGGCGAAAAACGCGGTGTTAAGACGAGGGCGCGTCCGTCGCTTAAAATGCGGTGATTCTCGCCGTCCTGATCCATGATCGCCAGACGTTTGACGCGAGCCGTGCCGGGGCCGCTTTCCGCCACATACACGATGCGTGTGTCGAAATAGCCTTCTTCGCCGGTGATGCGTTTATAGATCGCGTCGGCAATGATGTGCGCGACGCGCCGCCAATTGTTCGGAATTGTGAAATAGGCAAGCCCGGTCATTTGCTGTTCGCTGAACACGTCCCACAGGCGGAACTCGACTTTAAGCCTGCCGTCCGCTTGCGCTTCGATGCGTCCGACGACGAGCGCTTGCGAGTTCAAGACGCGCCAATCTGCAAATCTCGGCGCGACGAGGAGAGAGTCTCGGTCCTGAATATAAGATTTCGGATCGACCATCGAGAAAAGGCCGGAGCGGATAAGATCCGCTGAGACGACTTTGGCGATGTCGCGGCCAAACTGGGCTTCGTTACCGCCCGATCCGTAAAAGGCTGGGATCGAGATGGGAATCGGTTCGACGACGCCGCGCGTAATGTCGATGCGTACTTCCGCGCGTGCTGCCGATCCTGTCCCAAGGACGACAAGGGCAAGAAGGAACGCGAACGGTTTGGTCAGACGTGCAAAGCTCATAGCATATCCCTCGGGTCAAAAGTGAAACGGATGGTTTTCCATTGCTCATACTGATCGGGCGGCAATTCAAGCGGCGAACATTTCGGATTCCGGAGCGCCCGGAGTGCCGCTTCCGCCGCTGCCCGGAAATGGGTATCGGTATTATAGCGCATTTGATCGACGATTTGCGCGGAACTTACCGTACGATCTTCGTTAACATCAATCAAGACTTCGACAATCAAAGTTTCCGCGTTGCGCGCGCCGATCGGCATGTTCCAGCATGAGCTGATTTGGCGGCGCAGAGCGTCTTCTTGCGAGATGGTCAGGCGATCCGCCAAGGCCGGGCCCAGATTGCTTGTTTCGCCCATTTCCGTTTCGCCGTCGTTTTTCTTTTCGTCCGGGCGCGCATCGACCGGCGGTGTCGGAGACGGTTTTAATTTGGCGACGTTTTTAAGCACGCTGGCCAAGGGATCGACTGCCGGTTCTTTTTTCTTGGGCGCTTCTTTGGGTTTATCGGGCTTGGGCTTTACGGCTTTTTTGACCGGTAATACGGCATCGTCAGGCTCCGGTTTCGGTTCTTCCTTGACCGCCGGTTTGGGCGGCTCGGGCTTAGGTTTGGGCGGTTCCGGCGTTTTTTCTTCAGGCGTTGGCGCGGGTTTAACCTTGGGCGCTGTGCGCGCCGCTTTCTTTTCCTCGGTATTGCGCAGCCGGGTGTTGGTAATTTCGCCGATTTCGACAATATCGACCGGGACCGGACGCCACGGCGGCGCGGGAGGTGGTGGGAAAAAGACCGGAATTCCGAAATACAGCACAAGCATCGCGCCAACATGCAAGCATGTTGAGAGAATAAGCGGTGTGCGCAGGCTGTCGTTAGGGGAGGTCATGGGGTGGTGGGACTCGGGACTTGGGGCTCGGGAAGACGTGTTCGATCATCACTTACCCCTTTTCGGGGTCGGCAGTTCTGCAACCAGCGCGACTTTGGAATAACCGGCGGCGCTGATGGTGCCCATGACTTCCATAATCCGGCCATAGGGTACGCCTTTGTCACCGCGTACGAAAATGCGTGTGTCCGGGCTGACCCCCGTGATGGCTTTGAGTTTTGGAACCAGCGATTCCAGATCCGTCGGCGATTCCTGAAGATAGACGTTCTGTTTGGAATCTATCGAAATGACGAGCGGTTCTTTGTCCTGTTTGACGGACTGGCCTTGGGTTTTGGGAAGATCGAGCGGAACGGCCACCGTCATCAAGGGGGCTGTGACCATGAACACAACGAGAAGCACCAGCATCACGTCCACAAGCGGCGTGACGTTGATGTCGGCGACAGGACGATGCCCGGCGCGTCTGCCGCGCCGTCCGCCTCCGCCTGATTGCATAAGGGCGCCGCTCATTGTTTATTCTTCCATGTTACGCGAAAGGGTTGCCATGAAGTCGTTGGCGAAATTTTCTAGACGTGCGCCGTAACGGCCTATTTCCGTCGTGAATTTGTTATAGGCTGCGGTGGCCGGAATGGCGGCGACAAGGCCGACCGCCGTGGCCATCAGGGCCTCGGCAATGCCCGGCGCCACTACGGCAAGGCTGGTGTTTTGGGCTTGGGAAATGCCGATGAAGGCGCGCATGATGCCCCAGACCGTGCCGAACAGCCCGATAAAGGGCGCGACCGAGCTGACTGAGGCTAAGAAAGTCATCCATGTTTCGACCAAGGCCATCTCACGACCTATCGTGACTTGAAGGACGCGGTCGATACGCGCCAAGATGCTGGAACGGCCTTGGGCTGTGGCTAGAAGGCCTTTGTCGTTCGCGCTGCGCCACTCCTTCATGCCTGCGACAAAGACGGCCTGCATCGGGTCGCCCGGACGCTTGATCTTTTCATACAGCATATCCAGCGAGCCTGTGGACCAGAAGCGTTCCTCAAAAAAGCCTGCTCGCGTTTTGAGCCGCGAAATCTTCGAGGTTTTGTCGAAGATCAAGGCCCAAGTGAAGACGGAAATCAAAAGCAAGCCGATCATGATGGTTTTGCCGATCATATCGGCGTGGCTGAACAGGCCGAAGATGGACATATCAACGGGCGCGACCGAGCCTGCCAACTGGACGGAATCTACAATATTGGGTTCCATAAGATAAAACTCCTCAAAGATCGGGTTCTTGGCGCTGATTCGCTTAGGATTGCGGACACTGGGCCGCTAACTTCTGCCGCCATTCGGGGGGAATGCGCAAGACCTTTCCGTCACCTGTAGTGCAAACTAGTGTCACTTTTATGGCAACGAGGACATCTTCGCCACGCAGGATGTTTTGGGCTAGGTTTAGGCTTGCCCCGCCGATTATTAGGGGCTCTGTCGTTACGGTCAGCAAATCATCTAGACGCGCTGGGGCTTTGTAGTCCGCCTCTAGATGGCGGACCATGAAAAGAGGCCCGCCTTCCTTCCACAAAGGCCCTTCGTGCGGCAGCAGGTCCCGTATCCATTCGGTTCGGGCCCGTTCGGCAAAACGCAAATAGCCTGCATAGTACACAACGCCGCCTGCGTCGGTGTCTTCGTAATAGACTCGGGCCGGGATTGAGAAAGGCATGGTCATATCCTTGATTTGGGGGGCAGGTAGGCGGTGCCGTAGTCTGCTCCCATATTCTTTTTCATGAGGGCTTTGATCTCGCCATTGTCGATGAGGTCTTGGAGGGCCGTGTTGAGAAGGCTGAGCAAGGCCGCTTCGTGGATTTCAACCGCCACGGCCCCGGACAGCAGATAGAGCGGGCGGTCGAACGGTACTTTCCGTAGCGCGTTTGCCCCGTTGTTTTGGTTGAACATGGAAAGATTGCTGGGGCCGCTGATCGTTACGTCGGCTTTTTTCATGGCTACGTCGAGGAAAAGTTGGTCCTCGCCGCCTACGGTTCCGCGATAGACAAGCGTGGCCTTCGGGAAAAAGCGTTTGGCGATGTGTTCGGAAAGATCGCCTGCATTGACTTCCACCTTAACGGACGGATCGTTGATTTTTTCCGGATCGTTATCAAAGCGGGTATCGTCTTTTCGTGCGTAGGTTTCGATGGGGCCTAAAGAAACGGGAACGGAGCCTGCCAGCATGCGACCGCGCGTAGGGGTAATCGCCAAGCCTGAGCAAAAAGCGTCGGCGCGACCGGTCTGAAGCGTGGCGGCAATAACGCTGAAATCAATTTCCTCCGCCCATTCGATTTTAAGGTCGGCGAGTTGACCGACTCGGTCCATCAGATCGACCATATAGCCGTATAGCTTGCCCGTGTTTGGGTCTTTGCTGATAAAAGGCGGGTAAAGCGCATAGGCGCAACGCAACGTGTTGGTTTTGATGACGCGGTCATAGGCCGGTTGCGTCGAGGCGAAGGGCGCGCTTTTGTTTTCGATCTGTGTATTCTGGAGGAAAAGGGCGAGTCCTACGGCGAGGAGAATGGTGAGAAGCGTTTTCATAGCCTGATTTTTCTGGGGTTAGGTATCGGATTCGTCGGGGGCAAAAAGGTCGGTCGCAATGGTGGAGGGGGCGGAAAGGCCCAGATGTTTATAGCCGCTTTCGGTCAGCATGCGGCCTCTGGGCGTGCGTTGGAGGAGGCCTTGTTGGATGAGGTAGGGTTCGATGACTTCTTCAAGCATGTCGCGCTGCTCGGCCAAGGCTGCGGCTAGGGTTTCGACGCCGACCGGGCCTCCGGCATAATGCTCGGCAATCAAGCTGAGATAGCGTCGATCCATGGCATCGAAGCCGAGGCGATCGACTTCAAGCCGGGTCAGGGCCGCGTCCGCGATGGTCGCGTCGATGGCGTCAGCTTTGGCGACGGCGGCAAAATCGCGCACGCGGCGAAGCAGGCGACCGGCGACGCGTGGGGTGCCGCGTGAACGCCGGGCGACTTCCGCGGCGCCGTCGGGGGTGATAGAAAGCGCCATCTTTTGGGCAGCGCGGGTGACGATGCGGCTCAGTTCCGCATCGGTATAAAATTGCAAGCGTAAGGGGATGCCGAAGCGTTCGCGAAGAGGACGGGTGATGAGGCCGCTACGCGTGGTCGCGCCGATGAGCGTGAAGGGGGGGAGGTCGATTTTGACCGAGCGCGCTGCCGGGCCTTCGCCGATCACGAGGTCAAGTTGGAAATCCTCCATCGCCGGGTAGAGGATTTCTTCAACCGCCGGGTTCAGGCGGTGGATTTCGTCGATAAACAAGACATCGTGCGGTTGCAGATTGGTGAGGAGGGCGGCTAAATCCCCGGCGCGCGCAATGACCGGGCCGGACGTGCCGCGAAACCCGACGCCGAGTTCGTGGGCGACGATTTGAGCCAGCGTGGTTTTGCCGAGTCCCGGTGGGCCGAAAAACAGGACATGGTCGAGGGCTTGGCGGCGCGTTTTGGCGGCTTCGATAAAGATGCTCAGATTGTCGCGCAGGGATTCTTGGCCGATAAAATCGGCGAGGCGTTGGGGGCGTAAGGCGACGTCCGGCGCTTCGCTGGGTTGGGCGGTGGGGGAGATCAGGCGGTCGGCGTTTTCTAAAGCTGCCATGATGATTTTTTCAATCCTTCTTTAGAAAAAGAAAAAATGGGATGCCAGCCTGCGCTGGCATGACGTAGTCGGGGTGGCTTTCGAGCATTTTTAGGCGGCCCCTTCCTGTCGTGAAAGTTCGCCAAGGGCGGTGCGGATCAGGGCGTCGATGGGAGCGTCAGGACCCAGCTTGGTGGCAGCGCTGGCAACGGCGGCAAAGGCTTCCATTCGGCGGTATCCCAGATTCATCAGGGCGGACAGTGCATCTTCGGTGGCGGCGTGAACCGCCATGACCGCCGGGCCTTGTTTGAGGGTAGGCGTTGTCGTGCGCAACGCGAGATGCGCGACTTTGTCTTTGAGTTCCGAGGCGATGCGTGTGGCCAGTTTAGGTCCGACCCCGTCCGCAGCGGTCAGGGGGGATTTGTCGCCTGCGGCGATGGCTTGGCCCAGCCGTTCGGGCGAGAGAATGCCAAGGATGGAAAGAGCGGATTTAGCGCCTACGCCTTGGACAGAGGTCAGAAGGCGAAACCAGTCGCGTTCGGATTCCTCGGCAAAGCCGAACAGGTTGAACGCGTCTTCGCGGATTTGCGTTTCAATCCATAGGCTGACTGTGTCGCCGATTTCTCCGGCAAGGCGCTGGGTATGGGCCGAGGTGGCGACCAAATAGCCGACGCCGCCGACATCCAAAATAAGCTGGTTGCCGGAAACCGTGTCTATGCGTCCTGTTAATTTGCCAATCATGTTACGGTTTCTTTTCGATGGAAAAAGGTGCGGTTTCAAAGTGCATTAAGGCAATCCTTGTTTCGGGGAGGAAAGAATGGGGCTATGATGCGCGTGGCAGATGGCGATGGCAAGCGCGTCCGCCGCATCCGGCGTTAATTTTCCGCTTTGCGGAAGCAGGATTTTAATCATGGCGGTGATTTGCGTTTTGTCCGCGTGGCCGTAGCCCGTGACCGTTTGTTTGATTTTGTTCGCGGCATATTCCGTAACGCCAAGGCCTGCTTGGGCGGCGGTCAGCATGGCTGCGCCGCGTGCTTGGCCAAGCTTCAGGGCCGAAACCGCGTTGTTGTTCATGAAGGTTTCTTCGATCGCGGCTTCGTCCGGCGCGTTCACTGCAATGATTTTTTGAAGGTCGCAGGCTAGAAAACACAGGCGCTCGGCCATGGGCAGGTTGGCGGGCGGGTTAATGCGGCCTGCGGCCACAAAGGACAGGCGGTTATCTTCTTGGCGGATTACGCCCCAGCCGGTATGGCGCAGGCCGGGGTCTATGCCCAAAATGCAACGAATCACTTTCATGGTGTGCAGGATAGAGGGTTTTGCGTGTGGGGGCAAAACAAGAACAAAAAAACCTGCCGCGAGGGGGAATCGCGGCGGGGTGGAAGGTATAAGGTCTGGGTGCTGGACGTCCTAAAATCAGAGCGTTTTTTTAAAGAAGGAAGGGGGGCGGAGGATTTGTTGGCGTTTGGGCGAGGACCCCTCCCCGAAAATGCCAAGGCATTTTCGACCCTCCCGCAAGGGGCGGGTGGTGGGCCTGCACAAAGGGCGGGGGATGGGAAGAAACGTTGAAGGTGATGGGTTTGCACAAAGGGCTGGGTGCGGGAAGAAAGGTTGAGAGGGGGCGGTTGTACAAAGGGTGAGGCTGTACAAAGTGGTGGCTGAGAAACAAAAGCGGCTACGCGAAGCGCGATGGCTGTATCGGGATGCCGTCGAGCTTTTTAAGGAGGTAGGGCTGTTTTTTATCTTTGCGCAGAACCTGTTAATTTAATGAGTCCTGGCCCTAGCCGTTTATTTAGGGGCCGGATGGAGGCCCGGCGCAGAGCGTCGAGGGCCTGTTAGGGGTTTGCTGGGCGGAGGCAGAACCTCCTCCTGATTTTGGGGCGGCATATACTGGGTTAGGCGCGGATCGGATAAGGCACCCTGCTTTAGTTCTCGTCCCTGAGGAATAACATTTCTCATCCTTGCCTCCCTTTTAAAAATGCGAAAGGGTTTCAAAATTATTATTTTTCTTTCTTTAAATCATTGCTCATCTTACGGAAAAAAGGTTAGGGAACCGTTGAAGAGGTTGAAATTTATTTCCTTTTTCTTGATGATTTGTTTACCCTGAGCGGGCATCTTACTGGCACTTCCTTGTTTTTCTCGGAGCGACGCATGCCTGATTTATTATGGTGGCACTGGGCTCTTGTCGGATTCGGCTTTATTTTGGCTGAGTTGGCTTTGCCTGCCTTTGTCCTTGTCTGGTTCGGGATGGGCGGCTTTATCGTGATGGCGGCCATGCTGCTGTTTGCCGAACTGACGTTGACCGTTCAGCTTTTGCTATGGGGTTTGTCGTCGCTGGGGATGATGGTTGTGTGGTTTCGCGTCTTTAAGCGCGGTGCGCATAAAAGTTTGATCGGGCGGGCTTCGGCCAATCTGGTGGGCGAAGTCGGTATGATTGCCGAGACGGTTGCTCCGTTTAAGCCCGGCAAGGTTCGTTTTCAAAAGCCTATTGTCGGGTCCGATTTGTGGAGCTGTACCGCGCAGGAAGAGATTGTTCCCGGTACGCGGGTTCGTGTTGAAGCTGTTGAAGGCAACAGCGTAACCGTCAAGAAAGTGGAAGGATAGCCCTTATGGATTCATCGCTTGTTGTCGTCGGCGCTTTTGTCGTCTTTGTTTTTGTGACCTTGGCCAAGGGTATTCGTATCGTGCCGCAGGGCGAGGAATGGGTGATCGAACGGCTTGGGAAATATTGTGAGACGTTTATGCCCGGGTTGAACATCATGATCCCTTATCTCGATCGCGTGGCGCAACGCGTGGTGACCAAGGATGTGCTGCTGGATGTGCAGGAACAGGAAGTCATTACCAAAGACAATGCTGTGATCCTGACGAACGCTATCGCCTTTGTGAAGGTTACCGATCCGGTTAAGGCCGTTTACGGCGTGGTCGATTTTGCCGACGCTATTCGTTATCTGATTATGACGACGTTGCGCTCCATCGTCGGTGAGATGGAGTTGGATCAGGCTCTTTCTTCGCGCGATCAGATCAAGGCCCGGCTTCGCGAATCTATTGCCGAAGAAGTTTTGGATTGGGGCCTTACCGTGCGCTCGGTCGAAATTCAGGACATCAAGCCTTCGCCGACGATGCAAAAGGCTATGGAACTGCAAGCCTCTGCTGAGCGCGAACGGAAAGCTACCGTCACCAAGGCCGAAGGGGAAAAGCAAGCTACGATTTTACGCGCCGAGGCGCGGTTGGAATCTTCACGCCGCGATGCTGAGGCTCAGGTGCTTTTGGCCGACTCGTCGGCGCAGGCGATCGAACGTGTGATGAAGGCTGCCGCCGGAGCGGATTCGTCGCTCGCTTATTTGCTGGGCGAAAAATATATCAAGGCCATGACGCAACTTTCGGCTTCCGAGAATTCTAAGGTTGTTTTGCTGCCTTCCGATATTCAGGAAACGGTGCGCGGCTTGATGGGGCGCCTTAAAGCATAATCCTTTATTTTTCGAACTTTTCGACGGCGAATTGGGGGCGTTGCCAGAATTTCAGGCGGTCCGTCCATTTCTTTCGACGATAGATCAGGCCATAGGCAAACAAGGTGCCGATGGAAAGGCCAAGAATCGGGAACGCAATCGGCGCGGTAAAGATAACCGGGATGCCGATTAAATAGGCCGGAATCCTGCCGATGGCAAACAGGCCTTCGCGCGCGATGGTTGCGGAGACGGACCGGCGTTTGAACCAGCGATTCATTTCCATGGGTGCCATTAAATTCGTGGCGGCCATCAGTACAGCCATGGCGACCGGAATAAGAGTCGGCCAGAAATAAGCATTCATCATAAAGAACCATCCGGTGGCAAGAAGGATGGTGACGTAACGTGCGGCTTCGAACGTTCCGCGTTTCATGATGAAGCCGAAAAGCGGCGTCAGAAAAAAGCCGAGGAAGGGGCGTACCGCCATGTTGGCGCTGGCCGTTAGTGGCGAGAGGCCGATCACATTCATCCAGATCGGAAGGCAACTGTCGATCAAGACGCCGTTCATGCTGGTCATGAAGGTGATACGGTTGCTCGGTTTGCGCCAGCCAAGGCGAATGCGCGTACGTGCGGCATAGTTTTTTTGTGGCAGCGGCGTGCGCATGATGTAGGTGGCGCACGCGCCGCCCGCGCATCCGATAAAAATGGCGAGCAGGTAATAGCCTTTGCTGAGCAGCCATCCGCCGCTGAAAATGCCAAGGCAACTGGAGATAACAAGCGTATATTGCGCCAGCGCCGTTTCATTATTGCGGTTTTGGTCGGTTTGTTTGACGGCGAAATTATAATTATACACGGCGCAAAACGGGCTGAGCGACAGCGTATAGGCGATGGCGCTGATAAATCCCGAATGCGGGTCGATGAAATAGAGAAGGGAGCCGATAAATTGGATCAGAAAGAGATGTTTGGGGGAAATGTCCTTTGCCATAAGCCAAAAGGTTGTCGGAATCCCAACAAAACCTAGCAAGGAGAAGCGCAGAATTTGAAAGGTTAGGCTTGTTTTTAAATCAAGGCCGCCGAGTTCGTAATCCAAGGCAAAAGATTGGGCACCGAAGCAGAAGCTTCCGATGATTCCGGCAAGGAGAATTTTGGTGCGTTCTTTATCCTTCCACGGCTGGATAAAAGCTGGAGAGGAATTAAGCAGAATTTTAGTGATAGCCGTGTTTAAGGGCACTGGTTACAAGATCCTTACCTATTGGAAGACGGGGGTGTGTCTTTTCATAAAACATTAACCCTAGTCTTCTAGAACGATCGAATACAATGCGTTATATCATTCAAGCCGATGGAGGGAACATGAAAATCTGGACGAAACTTTCTTTAGCTGCGGCGGCCTTGTTTTTGACTATCGGATTGGTTTCTCCTTCTTTGGCTGCGGAGCGCGGCAGCAAGGAAGAGGCCAAGGCTTTGGTCGAAAGGGCGGCGGCTTATTTGAAGGAAAACGGTAAGGCTAAGGCTATTCCTGAGTTCAACAAGCCGAACGGCATGTTTACCGATCGCGACCTTTATGTGTTTGCCATGGGGATGGACGGTATTCGTCTTGCTCATGGAAAGAATAAGAAGCTGGTCGGGCTTTCCATTGAAGATTTCAAGGATGTGGACGGCAAGCCTTACGGTAAGGAAATCATGGAGATCGGTCGCGGCGTAGGGTCCGGCTGGGTTGACTACAAGTTCACCGATCCTTTAACCAAGAAAATTGCCGAGAAAACGTCCTATGTGCAACGCGAAGGCGATGTGGTTATTGCCGCGGGCGCTTATAAGTAAAAGAAAAGAAATGCGGGCGGCGGGCTTGGTTTTGCCTGCCGCTTGTCCTTGCGTATAAGGGAGGGCTCCATGAGGGTTCGGTTGCCGTTTCGTCTGAAAATTCTTGTGGCGCCTGCTGTTGCCATCTTTTTTGTGATGGTGCTGTCTTATGTTGCTTGGAATGCTCTGGCGCAACAACAAAAGGCGATGACGTCGATTGTTGAAGAGAGTATG
>JBFWLD010000037.1:0-12373 GCA_050252315.1 Bdellovibrionales bacterium | reverse complement strand
ACAAAAGCCAGACCTTCACGCCCCGCATAAAATCCATTGATGAAGACCAAAGATTCTTTCAGCGCTTTCAGCCCGTTACGAACCGAATCACCCTCGATTCGTCCGTCGATAAAATCGCGATAGAGTCGCGCCACCGCCACCATGTCCATATCCTGAGGCGACAGGCGGAAATGGGTTATGCCGTTGGCAGCCATCTCTTTGATTTCGTCCAACAAAAGTACATATCCGTGGGAGAGAGTCTGGGTCCCGTTGACGGTCAAAATCGGCTGACCGACCAAGGTCTGCGCCTCTAGCCCGTCGGGATCTGCGGCACAGGCCCGTCGGCAATGATCCTTATCCCGACCGTTGGCCCGCGCATGATAACAGCGCATGGAAACGGCCAAAGGTTGGCGACCGAAAACTTGCACCTCTTTTTCAAGGTCCGGGCGGTGGCCCCCCAAAACAGAGATAGACTTCCCGTCCAGCTCAGCCGCCATGACGATACGCGTCGCGCCCTGTGCCGCCAGAGCCTCCATCGCGCCCTCGTTCAAGGCGTTGACGAACGGCCCTACAATAAAGGGCTTGCCTTTTAAAAGCTGGATGGCGGCCACATCGTTGGCTTCGACAGGTAAGCCGCTGGCCGCCATTTCCTCAAGCGCGGCAGTTTCGCGCGGCAGGGTCATCAACGCCAGCGAGGACAGCGCCACGCGCTTGCCCGCTCGGTGCAGCCGCTCGATCACCTCGCGCCGGTGCGGCTCAAAGAACGGGACGCGCTTGGAGCAAACAACCTCGCCCACATAAACCTCGTCCACTGGGGCTTCGTCGGCGATGCGGAAATAGAAATCCCGCATTTTCTCCGGCTCCCAATGGTAAAAAAGCGGCCCTATCGTAAGCTTGGCTGACATCGACAAACTACCTCCACCCCTTTTGATAGGCCCCAAGGGTCTGTTTACCGCCTTCCGCAAGCTCATGCAGCGTGCCGGTATCGACCTCCGTCTCGCCACGCGCCAAGGCATCCAGAACCTTACGGAAGGTGCCGACCACCTGAGCCACATAGGCGCGGCTGCGCTGACGCCCTTCAATCTTGAGCGCGGTTACGCCTATCGCTTTAAGCTGGGGCAAAATCTCGATGGCGTTCCAGCCCACGGGCTCCTCGAACAGGTAAGAGGCCTTGCCCATCGTGACATAGCGCCCCTTGCACGGCGTGGGATAGGCCGCGGGTTCGTCCTTGGCAAATTGGTTGAGCGTCACGCCCCCCAAACAGGAAAGTGTGCAACCGCCTTGCTCTTTATAGGAAACATGGCTGGCAGGCGCACACATCCCGTCGCTGCTGGGCGACATACCCGTCATATAAGACGACAAGAAACACCGTCCCTCGGACATGGTTCCGACCGATCCGAAACAAAAAACCTCGGTTTCAATTCCGATCTCAGCCACAATGGCGGCCACTTCCTCGACCGACAAGACGCGCGGCAGAACTACACGCTTCACATCATAGGTGTCGCGGAAAAAGGCGATCGACAGCGGATTCGCCGCCGACGCCTGAACCGACAAATGGCGGCGCAGCTCAGGATGCTTTCGCGTGGCGTAATCCAACAAGCCAATATCCGCCATAATCACGGCATCCACGCCGACAGCGGCGGCATCGTCAACGGCCTGATGCCAAACCTCCGGCTCGCCCGCACGCGGAAACGTGTTGATGGCGACCAATACCTTACGCCCGCGTTCATGGGCATAGTCCACGCCTTCGGCCAGCTCTTCAACATCGAAGTTCAAGCCCGGATAATTGCGCGCATTCGTGCAGTTCCGAAACCCGCAATAAACCGTGTCCGCCCCCGCATCAATGGCCGCGCGCAAAGCCGCAGGCGTTCCGGCAGGGCAAACAAGTTCAAGATACGACTCCGTCATAAAACCGTGGCCTCCTGTTCCTGTTCGCGGCGATGCAGGTCTTCATGGATATGCTCGACCCGCGCGCGCACCCGCCGCGCCAGCCGATCAGCCAAAGTCAAGGCCAGCCGGGCCTGAGGCGCAAAGGGGCCGCACAGCCCGGTTATTTCCTCGAACAAATTAATTTCCTGCCGATCCAACGTATTACGAAGCGCAACAATGATCGCGGTGTCGCCCGTTACCTGAATATCGCGGGAAAAGAACAGCATATCGCCGTCGGCGCGGCCTTCCAGCATGTCGATCAGCGCCTCAAGCGAGCCGCTGACCTTGGCCTGCGCCGGATACGCCTCCGCCCCCGCTAAAACCGAAAAACTCACGGGCTGCCGCCCGACATCCAAAAGAAAGGCATGCGGCAAATCCGTCGGGTCCAATACGATCGACGCACGGGGCAGCTCGGCCAAATTCCTAAAAAGTTTGGGAAAACGCGTCTTCATCCGACGCACTACGGCCTGCGTGGCTTTTTCAAGCGCGGAAGGCGGCATGGCGCTGACAACCAAACGGGCAAGCGGCAAAGGCATGGTGGCATGAGTCATCAATTTTTCCGTAACAGCGAAAAGAAGGGGCTATCCTTATGAATTGGCTAGAGCCTTTTCCGAAAAGGTTGTCGCACTTTGCTATTGCCGGAAAAGGCTCTAACTCTTTACTACCAAGCAGATTCACGCGTTTAGGTCGTCGTCTGAGGACGCCAACCTAATCACGATCTGCTCTAACTCTTTACTGCCGAGCAGATTCACGCGTTTAGGTTGTCGTCTGAGGACGCCAACCTAATCACGATCTGCTCTATAACACAGATCATGGACCAATCCTTGACATAGATCAAGAAAGACTGTTCCATACCCCACCATGTCAGAAGCCCTTCACCATACCTTGGCTCTTTTATATGAGCTGCAAGCCGAACGCGGGATCGTTCTGCTCCCGCCGCATCATTTAGGGCATGTGGACGTCCCGACCTTCGAAGAGCAAAGCGAACGGACCCATCACCAACTTACCCTTACGCAGCAAAAGGACGAAACCTTTTGGCGTCTGCTGCCGGAAAGCTTCTTCAACGGCTTTGCTCGGCGGACCAATGCCGAGTTCCGCGCCAGCCTCACCTCCGATGGGTTGCGCGAATGGTATGCCTTTAACCTCGAACATCCGATCCACCAAATGGTGCTGAGCCACCTGACGACCAATCCGCGTTTCAGCCCGTCACAGATGAGCGCCCTGATCCATTACATCGCGGCGTTCAGCTATCTTTGCCAGCTTCGCGATTTGGGCGTGATTGTCTATACCAAAGCCGAAATCACCCCGATTGACGCGAGCCGCCTGAAAAACGCCGCCCTTTCCTTTACGGCGCGAGAGCGTCTTTTTCTGGGGCTGGCAGATGAAAATTTGCGACGCATCATCGACGAAGCTCAAAGCCTCACCACCGGCAGCCTTGTCGAACGCGACGAAATCCTGCGCAAAATCAGAGACGGCTACGCCAAAGGCGTGCTGGCCACCATGCCCTTGCCCGCATGGCTGGAGATTACGAATAAGGAAATCCGCCGCCTGCATACGGCGCTGAGCGAGGCGATTTTTAAACTCACGCAGCAAGCGCAGGCCCAGCCTCTTTCCTCCACGATCCTGCAAGGGCTGGACAGTGACATCGAACATCAATTCCAAACCATCCGTCCCTTACCGCTTTTCCGAGGCCTGTCCGAAGCTACCATTCGCAACCTTTTGAAAGGCGCGCGCCTGCTGGAATTGGACAAAAACGCGTCCTTTCTGACGCAAGGCGAAAACACCACCCGCTTTTTCATCGTGCTGGACGGCTGGGCCAAAACCACCAAAACCACGGCGGAGGGCCAAGAAGCCGTGATCCAGCTTGTCGGTAAACGGGAATGTTTGCTGGATGTCGGCTATATCAATGCGCCTCTTTCCTCGCTGAATGGCCGAACCATCACGAAATGTCGTATTTTGGCGCTTTCCTTGCCGGTGCTGCGCGATTATGCCTCCCGCAATCAGGAGTTCGCCCAAAATCTGTTAACGGCCACGACCTTACGCCTGCAACGGCTGGTCGCTCAGTTCGAGCAAATGACCCTGCGCACCGCCACCCAGCGCGTGGGATGGTTCCTTGTCAATCTGCATCTGGAAACCGGTTTGGAAGGCGCACCGCTTAAACTGCCTTTCGATAAGGCCTTGATCGCCTCTTATCTAAACATCAAGCCGGAAACCTTCTCCCGCGTACTCAACGCTTTTCGTAAGGAAGGATTTGTCATCAACAAAGATGAAGTGATCCTTCCCAACCCACGGGCGCTTTGCCGTTTTTGCGATCCGGAAATGGCCTTGCGCTGTTGCCGGGCCGAAGCGTTCAATTGCGCGCCGATTCAGGCAACGCGGCGAACGGAAAATAAGGGATAAACAGAAGGAAAAGGGGCGCTCCGGCGAGCACCCCTTTCAATTTTTACCCGCGTGTGTGTCAGGCGGTATTTCGTTACGGCTTCACAGGGCCGTCAGATTGTTTCTCCATCGCTACGGGAACGGGGGCAGTTTGCTGGGCTGGCGCCGCAGAAGGCGTTTGGATAACACCTATCTGTTTAAGCCGCTCCGTCAACTGAACTGCAGACTTATTCCCGTCTTCAGCGAGTTTCTGGGTGCCGACGACCAAGCCGCCGAACTGAGCATTAAGCTTCTGGCTTTGCTCGAACGGGGCGGTTTGCCGACCGAATGTCTGGTTGAGCGCGTCACGATCGCGCATAATCTGAGTCATTTGAAAGACGAAGAACAGAGCCATGGTAAAGGCCATGACCAACATCGGGACCAAAAGATGCTTGGTCGAAATACGCATTGTCGCTGCTTGGGTCATGAGTCCTTACTCCTCTATGCTAGACTTGTTCGAGGTTGATTTTTTGGGAGACTTGCTTCCCTGGGCTACCTTGGAAGCGTTAGCCTTATCAGCCTTGGACGGCAGCGTGAATCCCTGAGCCACCAGCAAGGAACGAATATCTTCGTCGTTCGTCTTGACGGAAGCATCATATAAAGCGTTAGAAAGCTGTTGGTTCAAAGGAAGAACATTCGATGCGATGTTAATCACGTTCTGCCGTTGATTGATCTGCCCTTGAAGCTGCGCGTTACCATTAATCAACATGGCATTTGTAACAAACAACAAAAGCGCCAAAGCAGACGACACCACTGTTGCCCAATAAAGGATCTTATCGGTCATGATTTCCCCATTTCGTTAGTGACTCAACAACTTGATTCGCAAGTTCTGTTCCATCAAAGCGGCAAAGTATTAACAATTAGTTGACTAATATCGTGTACACTAAGGCCTATGGATAAAAACAGTGGGGGCGTAATGAGAATCGAGCCGTCCAAAGATCTGTTAACCTTGTCCCCGGAAGAGCTGGCCCTCTTCGGCATTGAAGATATGGCCTATATCCGCCCGATTGTCGTGGCCGGTCGTAAACTTCATGTCATCCACGCCGCCGATGGCACGCTTTTAACGGCGGTCACGGATCGCGATTTGGCGTTCGTAACGATCCGTCAGCACGAGATGCACCCCCACAGCGTTCATTAGAGCAGATCGTGATTAGGTTGGCGTCCTTAGACGACAAACTAATCGCGTGAATCTGCTCGGTAGTAAAGAGTTAGAGCCTTTTCCGGCAATAGAAAGGGCACCAACCTTTTCGGAAAAGGCTCTAAGGCCAGACCAACTTCAACAAAAAACTTCTTTTCTTTGCCACATTTTCAGGCCAAGGTCTGGCCCATGAAAATGAAACAGCTCGCACTCGCCCTATTTCTTCTTCCGCTTGCCCTCACGCTCGCGCCCTTTCCTGTTGCGGCTCAAGCGGTGAACGCCCCGATCAAACCAGCCCAGCTTACCGAAAAGGAAACGGCAGACGTCAGCCGCATCGAAACCTATTTAAACGATCTTAGAAGCGTCGAAGCCAACTTTCTTCAAGTATCGGATAACGGCTCGCTCCGCCACGGGCACATCGCGATCCAGCGCCCCGGTAAAATGCGCGTTACCTATGATCCTCCCGATAAGGACTTTATCGTCGCAGACGGCACCTTCGTCCATATGTGGGATGATGAACTCGGCCAGCAAACCAGCGTTCCGGTCGGCGACGGCATTGCCGAGTTTATCTTAAGCGACCCGATCAAACTTTCCGGCGATGTCGTCATCACTCGCTATGTGCGCTATCCGGCGAAAATCGAGCTTTCTCTGGTTTCAAAAAAAGAGCCGGGCGAAGGCGAACTCACCCTTGTTTTCGAAGACAGGCCTCTGCAACTGCGCCAATGGAAAGTGCTGGACCCGCAAGGACGCACCACGGGCGTCAGCCTCGAACAACCGCGCGAAGGCGTCACCTTTGCGGATGGCACCTTTTCCTTTGTCTCTCCGAAATTGGGGCTCTCCCCCAACGCTCGCCAGCGGAAATAAAGGCGAAATCTTATGAAAATCGCAACATGGAATATCAATTCGGTCCGGCTCAGGCTCGGACTGATTGAACGGCTGGCCCAAGAAGAAGCTCCGGATATTCTGTGTCTGCAAGAAACAAAGGTCGTCAACGACGCTTTCCCGGCCAAGGCGCTAAGCGACATGGGCTACGCGCACCAACATTTCAACGGCATGAAAAGCTATAACGGCGTGGCGATCCTGTCGCGCGTACCGCTGGAAAACCCACAGATCAAAAACTGGCAGGACCGTGAGGATTGCCGCCATATTTACGCGACGCTGCCGAACAAAGCGGAACTGCATTGCGTTTACGTTCCTGCGGGTGGTGATATTCCGGACCCGAAGGCCAACCCCAAATTCGCGCACAAGCTCGGCTTTCTCGATGAAATGGCCGCTTGGTGGCACGCGCAAAAGAACAAACGGAAAGCGCCGCAAATCCTCGTCGGCGACATGAATATCGCGCCGCTGGAAAACGATGTTTGGTCACACAAACAGCTTTTAGACGTGGTGTCGCATACGCCGATTGAAGTCGAAAAAATGCACACGCTGCAAGCCAGCAACGCATGGGTCGATGCCATCCGCCACTTTGTCCCGGAGGATCAAAAGCTCTATTCCTGGTGGAGCTATCGCGCGGCTGATTGGCAAAAATCCAATAGAGGCCGCAGGCTGGACCATATCTGGGTTACACCCGATTTGGCAGGCTCGCTCAAAAGTCATAAAATCCTGAGCGACGCGCGGGGCTGGCTCCCTAAACCAAGCGATCACGTCCCTGTGATTTTGGAAATATAACCGGTATAGCCGATCCGGCGCTTAACAATAATTCTTATGCGCCTGACACTTATCCGTCCACGCTTTGATACCGCCGGTTAGGTTCTCGATCCGCGTAAACCCATTCGCCTTTAAAAAGGCGGCGGCGCGCTCGCTACGGCGACCGGAGCGGCAATAAACCACCACGCGGCGATCCTTGGGGATTTCCGCCAGATGCTCCGGCAGGGTCGTCAAAGGCATCAAAATGGCCCCTTGGATATGCCCCATCTCGTATTCCTCCGGCTGGCGCACATCCAGCACGAACGGAGGGTCCTTTTCCCCAAGCTGCTTTTCAAGCTCCATCGCGTCGATCGTTAAAATATCGGCCCCAAAATCCATCGCGAACACGCCCATCGGAACTACTCCCACGACGACAAAAACAAAGAAAAACAAAAGACGAAGAAAAGAAGCCATAGAGCGTCCTCCTACAATCAGCAAGAAAAGGTGCGCGTATGATACTCTATTAAAACCGAGTCTGATAGACCGTTTTGAAAAATTCAAAAGGTCAAAAGAAATAAAGGAAAAAGAAGACCAATGAAGACATTGGCATGCACGCCCCTCTTCTTTTAAACCATCACAGCCCATGCCAATCCGACAAAAGTAGCGGCCCGCCGCCGCCCACCCTCTCGCCTAAATCCTCAATAAAGACAGAACCTTTGCACCACGTTATGGTTAACAACCAAACATCTCTGACGGCCTCAACACGCTTTTCCGCCCCAATCCGCCGCCCCTAAAGCCTTTCTTCCCTAAAATCATTTTTTTGTTTTGTCCTACAACGCTTTTGCATTATGGTGCGCTCTTGCCGAGGCAAGTACGCCTCCCACCCATGGCGCGGTGACAGAATGGCTATGTAGCGGACTGCAAATCCGTCAATGCCGGTTCGATTCCGGCCCGTGCCTCCAAAAACCCCTTCACAGGGGTTTTTTATTGTTCATAGCCGTTCGCTAACGCATTGATATAAAACGGATCACATTTCATAGACGGTCATTTAGCTTCATGATCGTTCATTTACAGCCGCCAAAAATGTTGGTACATTTGTTGTTACAAGGCCGATACCAACAGGCGAGATACCAACAAATGAAGCTGACAAACACAGCGTGCGCGAACGCAAAACCCAGAGAAACGGCTTATAAGCTTTCCGACGGGCAAGGCATGTTTCTTGAAATCAGGCCCAACGGCTCGAAGTATTGGCGCATGGCCTATAGGCTTCACGGCAAGCAAAAGCTCCTTGCCATTGGCGTATACCCCGAAATCTCGTTGAGGGAAGCGCGAGACGCCAAGACAGAGGCCAGGAAGCTGCTCAAGGACGGCATCGATCCCTCTCGAAACAAACGGCACGAAAAGCGTGCGGCGACACTCAACGCAAGCAACACGTTTGAAGCCGTCGCCCGCGAGTGGCAAGAACGCCAGAAAGGCCGATGGAGCAAAGACCACGCCCAGAACGTCCTGCATCGCCTAGAGGCCGACGTTTTCCCCTATATCGGCTCCGACCCTATCGCCGATCTGGAAGCCCCGCACCTGCTGGATATGCTCAGGAAAATCGAAAAGCGCGGCGCGTTGGATATTGCGGGCCGGACGCGCCAACTATGCGGACAGGTTTTCCGCTACGCGATCCAGACAGGCCGCTGCAAGCACGATCCCTCCCGTGACCTACAAGGCGCTTTGAGAACCCGCAAGACCGAGCATTTCGCAGCTATCGAGACAAAAGAAATCCCTGAACTGCTGGCCGCACTAGAGCGCAACGACGCCCGCCTGTACGCCCGCACCCGCCGAGCCATCAAACTATCCTTGCTAACCTTCGTGCGCCCCGGCGAACTGCGGAAAGCGACATGGGACGAAATCGACTTGAAGGCCAAGCAGTGGCTTATACCAGCAGAGCGGATGAAAATGCGGCGCGACCATATCGTTCCCCTCTCCCGCCAAGCGATTTCTATTTTGCTGGAGCAAAAAGAGGAAACGGATCACCTCAACACCAATCTTGTCTTCCCCAGCCAAATACGCCCCAAAGACCCCATGAGCGACGGAACGGTCAGGATCGCATTGCAGAAGCTGGGATTCAAAGATCGCATGACCGCGCACGGCTTCCGCGCCCTAGCGCGTACAGCCATTCGCGAGAAGCTGGACTACGACCCCGACGTTATCGAATGCCAGTTAGCCCACAAGGCCGCTGGCCCTCTCGGCGAGGCCTACAACCGCGCCCAGTTCCTCAAACAGCGCACCGTGATGATGCAGGACTGGAGCGACTACCTCGATACGGCTGCAACAAAGGGACAGGTCATTACGGCGAACTTTAAGGCTAAGAAGAAGGGATAATCTTATGTCGAACTTGGATAAAATGCCCCGTGAGGAAATAGAAAAAGCTCAAGATAAGTTGGGCAAGCTGTGTAAGAAATTCGATGTAAAGGAATTTAGCATTTTAGATGGTGTTGGATTGGTGGGCTGGCAAAAGCTTGTTCAAGCTATGTGTGGCATTGATATAAACGACGGCGAAAAGCCGGGCAGAAAAGCCTACCCGAAAGAGTTTATATTGGATGTTGGATCACGCATTGATGCATATCGAGATTTTACCCGCTTTGACAACCAAAAACTTGAAGAAGAAGGAGTTCTTGAGGAAATTGGCGGAACGCTGATGCGTAAAATTGCATTCAGTGAAGTCGCTACGGAAATAAGAACAAAAACAGGAGAAGAATACACAGATGACCAAATTAGAGGCATCTATGATGACTATCGCAAATTGCGGAAAGAAGAACTTAGAGACCTTGAGAATTACCCTGCCGACCCGGATGAGCTTTTTTATAACATGAAATAAGCAGCATAAAATCATCTGAGAACGTTTTGTGCCACCAATTGAAATGAAAACAACGAACACCTGTGAATAATAGGATGTGCGCGGTAATTCCGCCGCACTGAAACACAGGAGTTACAAATGCAAAATCAAACAGGAAAACTCGCCCATTCTGTCAAAGAGTCCGCCAACATTCTTGGTATTGGTGTGACAAAAATTTACAAGGAGATTGGCGAAGGGAGGTTGAAGTGCAAAAAGTTCGGCAAGAGAACGCTCATCACAGGCAATGCCCTTGAAGAGTGGCTGAACGCCCTTCCTTCTCTGGGGGCGAAGTGATATGCCCGATAAGTCTCAGCCCGACAGCAAGAAAGCCATCAACTTCCTGAGGTATTATCGGCGAAATGGCATCCACAATCTCGTTGCGATTGATCCGATCACCAAAAAGGTAGAAGGCATCACCCGTCCCAGTGGGAGCCAAGACCTGACTTTGTTTATCGAGAAACACAACGGGAAGCGCAATCTTTACTTCAGCGTTAACGAGCCGCACAAAGACGCACCAAACGATAAGCTCCCCAAGAACCACATCGCAAAAATCAATGCTGTTTATCTCGACGCTGATCCGCGCAAAGACCTTCCTTTTGAGCGTGAAAGGGAAAGGCTTGCGAAGTTCGCCACGGAATTGAAGACCTGCGCGAACCCGCCAACCTACATTGTCGATAGCGGTGGCGGTATTCAGGCGTTTTGGCTTTTTGATAAGCCACTCAACGCAACGAAAGAAAACATCATCAAGGCGGAGTCACTCTCTCGTGGACTAGCTGAGCAATACGCAACGGATCATGTCCAAAATATCGACCGGATTATGCGCATCCCCTTCACGGTCAACATTCCCGACGAAAGGAAAATCAAAGCGGGCCGAGCCAGAGCAACGGCGCGCATTATTCACGCTGAGTCACCCAGAGGCTATCGCTATCCCGATCTGCCCTTCATCACGCCCAGCTTCAAGGCTGAGGGCGAGGACACGTTCAAACATACCGACGTGGACATGGAAGCTATTAAACAGCCGCTCTCCGACGAGCTTCTGGCACGGCTTCAGGACACACTTCGACGAGACCGTAAGGCCCACGATATTTATTTTGGCCTGATCGAGAAACCATCCCGTTCAGAATACGACTTCACACTGACACAACAATTGGCGTGGGATGGTTATAGCATTCAGGATGTCGCACACATTCTCTGGCACTATCCACACGGTAAAGGGAGTGATCTGACCAAGCGGGAGATCGTGCGGGCCTACAACCGCGTTGACAGGCCATTTGAGGGACTGGACCCTGAGTACATCGCTAAGATCGAGGCTCAAATCAACCCGATCCTTGCCGCACGTTCTGCCGGTAACCCCTTGCCGGAAGATTTGAAGAAGGTGGATGCGACGGACACGTTTGAGACCCGCTCTTTTAACGAGGCCACAAAGAATTGGCGCTTCTCTGGGAATGCGATTTATAAAAACTTGCTGTATGAGAAGGCGATCACCGTAATGTATGGTGCGTCAAACGTCGGCAAATCATTTGTCGCCTCTGATCTTGCCGGGCACATCGCGCTTGCGCGTGATTGGGGTGGGTACAAATACAAGCCAAAGAAACCCGACAAGCGCCCGCGCCCTATCGGTGTGCTGTACATCTGCGCAGAGGCGGGAAAATCTTTTGACAAACGGCTAAAAGCTCTCGGTAGGCGGCTCGGAATTGAGGATATCCCATTTGAGATAATCGACGAAGCGCCTAAGTTCGTGAAAAGCATGGACGATGCAAAAAAAGTGGTGCGTACCATCGAGCGCATCGAAAGAGAAAAAGGCTTCAAGGTCGGTTTGGTTGTCGTCGATACGCTTGCCACCACTTTCGAAGGCGGCAACGAGAACAGTTCCGAAGACATGGGCATGTATATCAGCAACATGAAATATATTCAGCGATACGGCGACTGTGGCGTGTTTATCATCCATCACTCAGGTAAGGATCAAGCCGCAGGTGCGCGTGGACATAGCTCTCTTAGAGCCGCAACCGATACCGAGATTGAAGTCATCTCTGAGAAAAAAGGCGAACGCTACTCCCGATTTGTAAGGATACGAAAGCAACGTGAAGGCGAAAGCGACGCGCTGATTAAGTTCGGGTTGATGACTGTCGAGCTTGGCAAAGACAACGATGGGGACGCCATCGATACCTGCCACGTCGTGCTGGAAAGTGACAGTGAGTTTGAAGCTGTCTTCGTCAAAACAGAGGATACGCTGAAAGGAACCCAACTGGCAGCATACCTCACCTTCCAAGAGTTTCTGGAGTCTGATTTTCTGAGGTGGTGCAAGGGCAGGAGTGCAACCGAAATCCGAAAATTCATGGTCTAACATTGGTTTCTTACCATGAATGCCAACAATAATAGCTTGTCCTTGATAGAGC
>JBFWLD010000036.1:0-12437 GCA_050252315.1 Bdellovibrionales bacterium | reverse complement strand
TCCACCAAGACCGGATCGAAAACGTCCGCGATCTCAAGGCCGAGGTCGTTACGGCCCGCGCCCTGACCGCCCTTCCCCACCTTCTTTCCTTGGTCAAGCCTTTTATGACGTCGGATTCGACGGCGCTTTTTTTAAAAGGAGAAAAGGCCGATGCGGAATTGACAGAAGCGGCCAAATATTGGACATTTAGAGCCAAGAAAATCCCCAGCCAAAGCGACCCGTCGGGCGTTATTTTGAGGATTAACGATCTGAAAGTCCTGCGTAAATATGACCCAAAACGACATAAACGCACCCCTTGACGAAGCCGAGGCACCCCCGCCCTGTCGCGTTGTCGCGATCGTCAATCAAAAAGGCGGCGTTGGAAAAACAACCACAACAGTGAATTTAGCTACGGCCATGGCGGCGGTGGGCAAGCGTGTCTTGGTGGTCGATGCCGACCCTCAGGGCAATGCCTCGACCGGGTTTGGCCTGTCCCGTGCGGATCGCGGCTATGGCACCTATGAATTGATGTTCGACGGCATGGCGGTCGAAGATGTTGTGACCCAAACCGTTATTCCGGGCCTTTCGATCATCACCTCGTCGGCGGATTTGGCGGGTGCGGAAATCCAGTTGGTCAATGCCGAACAGCGGGAATCGCGCATGAGCGCGGCGTTGGAGCGTAGCGCCAAGGATTACGATTTTATCCTGATCGACTGCCCCCCATCGCTGAACCTGATTACGTTGAATGCATTGGTGGCAGCGGATGCGCTGTTGGTGCCGTTACAGGTCGAGTTCTATGCCCTTGAAGGGATCAGCAGCCTGTTGCAAACGGTGGATGCCGTTCGCTCGCGCTTCAATCCGGAGCTGGAAATCCAAGGCGTAGTCCTGACCATGTTCGACAAGCGCAACAGCCTGTCCGAAGCGGTGGCCAGCGACGTTCGCGCCTTTTTCGGCGATCAGGTGTACGAAACGGTTATCCCCCGGAATGTCCGCGTTTCTGAAGCCCCTTCTCACGGCAAACCCGTGTTGCTTTATGATTTAAAGTGTCCCGGCAGCCGTTCCTACATGCTTCTTGCCAGCGAGTTTTTACGTCGGGAGGCGGATCGCGCCGCCCAGCTAAAGGAAGCGGCGGCGTGACGTAAGCTGCCTTTTTCCCGTCATGCCAGTGCAGGCTGGCATCCCATTTATTTCTTTGTCAAGGATATGAAGATGAATGCAAAGCCTCAGACAAAACCGGCCCCTTTAGGTCGCGGTCTTTCCGCTCTTTTCGGGGATGCGGACGCGTCGTATCAGCCTCGCAAACAAGCGGCAAGAGCAGGAACCGCCCCCTCGACCTCTTCGCCTGTGGCGGGACAGCAAGGCATTCGCAGCATGCCGATCACATGGATTCAGCCCGGCATGTTCCAGCCGCGCCATCATTTTGATGAGCAAGCGATCGAGGAACTCGCGGCTTCAATCCGTGAACGCGGCATCTTGCAGCCCCTTATGATCCGCCCGCTGGAAGGTGACAAAGACAGCTATGAAATCATCTGCGGCGAACGCCGCTGGCGCGCGGCGCAGCAAGCCGGACTGCACGACGTTCCTGTCATCGTCAAAAACCTGACGGACAGCGAAGCCATGGAAGTCGGCTTGATCGAAAACGTCCAGCGTCAAGACCTTTCCCCGCTGGAAGAAGCCGAAGGCTACCAACGCTTGATTGACGAGTTTCATCATCGGCAAGACGACCTCGCGAAAATTGTCGGCAAAAGCCGCGCCCATATTTCGAATATTATTCGCCTGATCAAATTGCCCGATTCCGTGAAGGTCATGATCAATGACGGGTCGCTTTCCATGGGCCAAGCGCGGGCAATTATCACGGCCAAAGATCCTGAGACGCTGGCCAAAGAAATCGTCAAAAAAGGCCTGAACGTCCGTCAAGCGGAAATGCTCGCGAAAAAAGAATCCGACGGTAAATTTGCCAAAAGTGTTTCACGCGTTGCCAAAAATGCGGACCCGAACATTCTTGCCTTGGAACGTGATTTGGGCCGCCTTCTCGGATTGAAGGTTCGCATCCGTACGGAGCTTGGATCTGCGGGAAACCTCACGATTCATTACGCCGACCTTGACCAGTTTGAAATGCTTTTAAACAAGCTTAAAGCGTAATAGGAAAAAAAGGCTAAATCAAAATTAAACCGTTTTTTTTCAAAACGTAGCGATTTTGGGCCCCAGATACATTGCCCTAGGACGCCCCTCAAATTAGCGCTTACACGGCCCGTTTTTAAAGACTCTCTTTTTGTAATATTACAGAACAAAAACAATAGGTGTAATCTCTGTTTATATATAAGATCGAAATAATTTATATAAAAAAACAGCGCAAAAGCTTTTCACTTCTGCGCTGTTTTCACAGGGGTTAGTTCATTATACAACCATATACGCGCATGCCTCGATTTTCATAAAGAGTTTGCGGACAGCGACCCACAGGAACATCATAGTCGTTAATATTAAATCGCGTATAGCCGCTTGGACAGGAGCAAGAGCCCGTCACCGGATTACTTCTACGGCAGCCAGCGCTGCCGTCAGATTTAAAGACGCCAGACGTGGTACAAAGATAGGTTTGAAATATGCCGCCAAAGGAAGGACCGGTCGCAAATTTCAACCACGACGAACCATTACAATATTCCATTCGAGATTGAGAGCTGTTGTATCTCAAGGTTCCAGCAGTACAGACCGTTGTAGAGCCAACCCTTACCCCGCCATTAACGTCCAGTTTAGCTTGCGGCGATGAGGTTCCGATCCCGACCTGTCCGTTTGAGTCAATCAGGGCGTCTTTTTGACATTTGATAGAGCTTGTACCGTCCCATGTTAAAACTTTGCTTCCTTGCCCGGATAAACAGGTTTGGTTTGTATTATCGCTTTGAAGCGGCGGAAGCATTTGAATACCTTCGGCGAGGGACGGGGAAGAAAGCCCGATCGTTCCCACAAGCGCCAAGAAGAAAAAAACAGTCTTTTTCATATTGGTTCTCCATGAAAATTAAAAATTCAGTATAGAAAATAAAAAGCTTTTCTTAATAAGATGTAAAAAAGCAACAAGCGCTTCAAGTTTAGGGTAAATGTTTATACGGATCGGCCACGCGCAGCACTTTGTCGGGACCAATATTATGTTTCATGAGAATTTTTTCGATAACCCCGGTGTCCAGATAATATTGGAGGGTTGTGTTGAGTTTTGCGCGCAACTGAGGTTCATTTAAGGGGAACGGTATCGTCCCGCCAGAGAATCTTACGGGTGGACCGGACACGCGATGGAGCTTGCCGGGATTGTTGGCCATATAATCGGCGAGAAGGACGCTTTCCGCAACGGTGGCATCGGCCTTCCCCATTTGTACGGACATCAGCACATCGGAATCCGTGGACAGTTCGGGCAGTGTTTGGATTTTTGCTTTAGGGAATTCGGCTTCGATAATACTTTTAACCATGTATCCCTCAATGGTCAGCATAGATATTGCCGGATCATTGGCCTTTTTCCGATTAGTATCGAAGCGTGTGTCTCCTTCTTTTGTAACCATATAAAAGGGGCAAAAGTAAAAAGGGAGTGAAAAATCGCTGACGGCGGTTCGTTCGGGCGTCGCTCCGGTCGGCAAGCATAACATATCGTACCGACCCGTTTTAAAACCTTCAAATCGATTTCCTGCGCCGACCTCCTCTACCCAGTCAATTTTGACATTCCAGTCCTTGCCAATACGTTCGAGCAAATCATAATAAACGCCGCCGAGTTGGCCTGTAACGGGGTCTTTTGTTGCAAGAGGCGGCCATACCAGATAAGCGCATCGAATGGTCTTGGTTCGCATAATGCGGTCATAGGTGGATTCTTTAGCCTGCGTCGTCTGCGCGGCTTGTTCCCCCTGTTTGCGGCAGATACCCCGACGCCAGCGCAAGCAGGGAAAGGACAATCGCAATAACGGAAAGCTTATTTTTCATGAAAGATGAATCCTACCGATACGGCTTGGCGGGCAGCCTGACATAAAGCGGATCGAGCGGCATGTACTTTGTGACAATATCGTCAAGCACGCCTGCGGTGTTCAACTCCAACAAAGCATTATCGATCATTTGTTTCATGTTGAACTCGCCCAGCGGCATCATGAACGCCCCGTCACAAAAGCGTGCCGGAAAAGGCAGAGCCTTGATTTTCCCCGGATGTTCCTTTTCATAAAGATCGACGGTGATTTTGCCCGATAAAGCAACGTCGATTTTATTCGTCTCAAGCATCAAAAGGAAATCCGTGTCGTCGGAAATATCGTTGGCGTAAACAAGCGTCGCCTTGGGGTATTTTTCCTTGGCGATATATTCAAACACATGATTGTTTTTAACGCCGATCCGGACCGAAGGATCGTTAATCGCCGCCACGCCGGAGTCAAAACGATGATCGTCGACCCGAACGATGGGAAGCATCGGCGCATGTTTAAAAGGCGTTGAATAAATGGCGGCGCGATTTCGATGGGGATCAACGCAAACCGTTCCACACATCATGTCATAGCGATTGGGAAGCCCTTGTTCGGCCGTTCCCCAACCGACCTCCTCCGTCCATTCGATGGTGACGCCCATTTTCTTGGCGACGGCTTCGGTGACGTCATGCGCATAGCCCTTCTTTTCGCCTGTTTTCGGATCAATATAAAACCACGGCGTGGCAACAGCATAGCCGCAACGCAGGGTATTGGTCCGGATCACGCGATCAAAAGTTGATTCCACGACGGGGGTGGATTTTTGTTCTTGTACGGCGGCGCGGGGAAAATGCGAAGCGCTGAGCGCGATAAGCGAAAGAGCAAGAGCGGCAAGGGAAAGTTTGTTTTTCATCAAAAATCCTGTTCACAGGCAGAGGTTGATCAAGAAACCCTACCAAAGGAAGGCGTGCGTAACAAGTCAGGCCTTCGCCGCAAGGCTTAAGAAAATTTGGCTGACAAGGGCGATGTCCGGCGTACCGGTTTGTTTACACGAAGCCTCAGCCTGAGCAAGCTGAGCCAACCGCACCTCGATCCTTTCCAGCGGCCACCGGTTCAGTTGGCGGGTCATCGGCTCCACCAATTTCCAAAAAACCGGCGGAGAGAGTTTTTTAAGAGCCTGCCCCGCTCCCATGCCTTCTTCCATATAGGCGCGAGCAAGTTGAAGCCTCATCAAGTGGCGTTGCATGGCGCGCAGCATCGCAACGGCAGAGGTTTGCTCAGCGACCAAATGGTCAATCAGCGTTGCCGCACGCCGAGGATCGCCCCCAGCGGCGGCTTGGATAAGATCGTCGATTTCCGCTCCACCTGCGTCTGCGATTACGGCGCGAATATCCTCAAGCGTGACTTCTTTTTGGCCGCGAGCATAAAGCGCCAGTTTTTCGACTTCACTGCGCAGAGCTAACCGATCAGGAGGCAGAATATCCGCCAACACCCTCACGACATCACGGGAAGCCGCCAGACTATCGGCTCGGAGCATATCGGCGATAGTGCGCTGTCGTCCGGCGGAATCTTCAAGATAACAGGGGATGGAAGCCGTAGTCTTTGCTGCCGTTTCGCAGGCGGCGCGAAGCTTGGATCGCTTATCCAGATCCCCGCCCTCAATGAGGATGATGCTGTCACAGGAAGGAGGGTCTTCAATCACTTTTTGAAGAGAGGCCGCATTGCTTTCGATGGGTTGCTGCACACGGATCAATCGCCGCCCGCCGCCCAGCGTAATGGCGGACGCTTCGTCGTAAAGCCGGGCCTTGTCTTCGTTGATCATGGCGCCGGTCAAAATCGTGACGGCGAAAGGATCGTTTTTATCCGCCACAAGTTTGGAAGCCAACCCTTCGGCGCGTTCGCTAACCAGCCCGGCATCAGGGCCATAGATTAGAATGACGCGAACGTCCGGGGATGGGTTTTGTAAAAAACCGCTGATTTGAGAAGCTTTAAGGAGCATGGGTCTGCGGGGCTTTTTCCGCGAAATAAAGACTTAGATTATTGACGATCTGCTCGCCGATTTCGCCGAGCGCGCGTTCATAAGCGTCGTGCTGAGAGGCCAAGGTGCCATATTGAGCATCCAGTTTACTGTAACTGGCGACAGCATGGGCCTTGCCTTTATGAAGGAGCTTGCCGTCTTCGTCGCGAAGAGAAAAAGTCGCGATCATGTTAACCTGACTACGCGTTGTCGTCGCGTCTTTTTGAATGCCCAGACCTTGTTCCGTGGATTTGATGGAAATAGCGAGATGCGACGTCGGATGTTGAGGCCTCCCATGAATATACATCCGGTCGATCAGTTTATTGCGCAGGATTTGCCCGTTTCGATCGGAAATATTTTCGATGGCAACAGTGCTCAGCGCCTTGGAAACCACGCCCGTCTGTCCGCCATGCGAGCCGTAAATCGGCGTAAAGCCGCAGGCGGACATCAGGAGCAAAGAAGTGATGACAAAACGCTTAAACCTATCCATTACCCCACCACGATATTGACGATTTTGTTGGGAACGACAATGACCTTGCGGACCGTTTTTCCTTCAATGGCCCGTTGCACATTCGTGTCGGCCATGGCTGCCTTTTCCGCTGCCGCTTGATCGGCATCCTTGGCTAACTCGATGGTGGCACGAAGCTTTCCGTTAACTTGAACGGCGACCGTAACTGTGGTTTCGACGAGCAACGTCGGATCGGCCTTGGGCCAAGCACTTTCGACCAGCATGGTTTCATGGCCAAGAAGTTGCCACAGCTCCTCAGTGATGTGCGGCAGCATGGGGTTGAGCAAGCGGATCAGGGTTTCAAGCCCTTCGCGAAGAACAGCCCCCTCGCCCGCACTGCTTCCATCCAACGTGTCCAGCGCATTTGACAATTCACGCGCGCGCGCCACGGCTCGATTGAAATGGAACCTTTCAATGTCCTGCGTAAAATCGGCGATGGTACGATGGATTGTCTGCCTCAAAGCTAAAGCTTTATCGCTCAGGCTTGTAGGCAAGTCTTTTCCCAAAGCGACCTTAGGTTCCGTGACTTGCCGCCACAGGCGGGAAACATAGCGCCACGCACCTTCGACTCCGGCCTCGGACCATTCAATGTCGCGTTCCGGAGGGCTGTCGGACAACATGAACAACCGCGCCGTGTCCGCGCCATAGGCGCCAATAATCTTGCCCGGATCCACGACGTTTTTCTTGGACTTGCTCATGACTTCGATGCGGCCAATCGTTACGGGGCGGCCTGTTTCGACATGGGTTCCGGTCCCGTCCGGATTCTTTTTGACTTCTTCCGGATAAAGCCAGTGCCCGTTTTCATCCTTATAGGATTCATGGCAAATCATGCCTTGGGTAAACAATCCAGTAAAAGGTTCGTCAATTTTAACGTGACCGGTCGCCTTCATGGCGCGGGTAAAGAAACGCGCATAAAGCAGATGCAAAATGGCATGTTCCACACCGCCGACATATTGATCGACGGGCAACCAGTAATCCACGTCGCGCGGGTCAACGGGTTTGTCTTCACAGGTTGCGGAACAGTACCGCGCGAAATACCAGCTTGAATCCACAAACGTGTCGCAGGTGTCGGTTTCACGCAGCGCGGGCTTGCCGCATTTTGGGCAGTTCACATGCTTCCATGTGGGGTGGTGGTCCAGCGGATTGCCGGGCTTGTCAAAAGTTACGTCCTCCGGCAAAGCGACGGGCAAATCTTCATCGGGTACGGGCACGGCCCCGCAATGCTCGCAGTGAATGATCGGGATCGGACAGCCCCAATAGCGCTGGCGGCTCACGCACCAATCGCGCAAACGGTATTGAACCGTGCCCTTGCCTGCTCCCAATTCTTCCACTTTTGCAATCGCCGTCTTAATGGCAGTTTGCGTGTCCATGCCGTCAAGGAATTTCGAATGGTACGCCTTGCCCGGACCGGTATAAGCCTCGGTCCCGACCTCGAACGTTGCGGGATCGGCATCGGGAGGCAAAACGACCGGCGTTACGGAAAGCCCGTATTTGCGGGCGAAATCAAGGTCGCGTTGGTCATGCGCCGGACAGCCGAAGATCGCGCCCGTGCCATATTCGACCAACACGAAATTCGCGACATAAACCGGCAAGGTCCAACTCGCATCAAACGGATGTTGAACGCGTGCGCCCGTATCCATACCCAGCTTTTCGCCCTTTTCAATATCAACGATGCTGGTGCCGGTGCGGTTGCATTCGGCACAGAAAGCGGCCAGAGCCTCATTTTTTTCCGCCAGTTTCTTGGCAAAAGGATGATTGGCGGAGATAGCCACAAACGAAGCCCCGAACAACGTATCCGGACGCGTGGTGAAGACTTCAATTATATCTTGGTCGCGACGGCTCTGCGTTTCACGCAACCGCGACTGCGACGGCTCTATGTTAAACCGGACATACGCCCCTTCGGATTTGCCGATCCAGTTTTCCTGCATCAGGCGGACCTTCTCCGGCCAGCGATTGAGCGTTCCCAAAGCCTGTAAAAGCTCTTCGGAATATTTTGTGATGTTAAAGAACCATTGCGACAGCAAGCGCTTTTCGACCAAAGCGCCGGACCGCCACCCTCTTCCGTCGATGACTTGTTCATTGGCCAGAACCGTGTTGTCCACGGGGTCCCAGTTCGCCCACGCCTCTTTGCGATAGACCAACCCGCCCTTGAGGAAATCAAGAAAGAGTTTTTGCTGATGCTTGTAATAAGAAGCATCACAGGTCGCCAGTTCGCGCTCCCAATCGAGCGACAGGCCCATGCTTTGCAGCTCAGCCTTCATGACCTTGATGTTGTCATAGGTCCATTTGGCCGGATGCGTTTTGCGGTCGCGCGCCGCATTTTCTGCGGGCAAGCCAAAAGCGTCCCAGCCCATGGGGTGCAGAACATTAAAGCCCATCGCGCGTTTATAGCGAGCGACGACATCGCCGAGGGTATAGTTACGAACATGGCCCATATGGATGCGGCCCGAAGGGTAAGGCAGCATGGATAGCGCATAATATTTAGGGCGCGACGTGTCGGTGACGGCGCGGAAACTTTTCTTTTCTTCCCAGATTTTTTGCCACTTATCTTCGGTGGCGCGGACGTTATAGCGTTCAGACATGGTTAATAGGCCAATAGGTTGATGTTCCACTGTTTAAGAGGCCCCTACGTTATCTTACAACCGGAAACGACGCAAGAAGAAGCCATAGAAAAAGCCTTGAGTTTTTAACCCGTTTCTTTGTAGCGGAGCCCCTTTTGTGAAAGCGTGTGTAGCGCAAGGTTCTTTTATCGGCATAACCATGGCCTTTGCGGCTTTAACCGGGGCTATAGAGTCATTTGAAATAAGAAGGACGATAAAACCTTGCCCTACCTTCCCAAGCCTACCCCCTCCCGCCGAGCATCTCCCAAACCTTAGAGCCTTTTTCTGAAAAGGTTGACGGCCTTTCTAATGCCGGAAAAGGCTCTAACACATTGCTGCCGAGCAGATTCACGCGCTTAGTTTGTCGTTCTAAGGACGCCAACCTAATCACGATCTGCTCTAGCCCCACGTCCCAAGCCCAACCACCCGCCCCTTGCGGGCGGGTCGAAAACGCTTGTCGTTTTCGGGGTGGGGTTACCTTTTCATCCTCCCAACAAAACACTGGATCCTCCGGCGAAAATGGCGATACGGAGCCCGCACTGAAAATAGTTTTTAAGAAAGCATTAAGTCGTATGCCCTAAAAAAGCCCCCGTTCCTAAGAGAGGGGCAGTCTTTTCTCTTGCGGAAATATTCAGACGAATTCTTAAAAGCTCGGAGAAAAATATGACGGCAACGACCTTAGCCTGTGCGGCACCCCTGTCGTGCGAGAAAGCGCTTACCTCCCTACAAACATATGGTAAAAAACTGCTGGGGTGGTCTATGGATCTGGCTCTTCCTCTTGCGTCCTTTTTGACGGGCAGCAAACTTTGCGAAAAACTTTATTGGGGCATCCCCTATGTCGATCTTGTCAACCCAAATCCCACGTTGGCTAAGGGCGTGGTTTTAGGCCTAAGCTTATGCGCGGGCCTAAGCGCACGCTGGCTAACGCGCGCCGAAGATGTGGCGTATGTGCCCTTTGTGTCGCGAGACGTTTTGGCCCCTGCGGGGATAGCCGCGCTCGCCGCCACAGTCGTAACGTATTTTTCCCCCTCGATGGGAGCCTTGACCGGCAGTACGTTGTTGCCTTTTATGATGCATGGGCCGCGCGAAAAGCTGTTTTCGTTTATGGACGGCCCAACGGTTCCTTCCTCGTCGCCACAGAAATCCCAAGCAACGTATGATGTGCGGTGATCTGGATAGGCTCCTTGGTTTTAAGTGGAGGCAGAAATGGCCAAAGTTAAGCAGTTAATCACCGGAGATTTATATTTCGGAAAGGGCCTGTTTAAAAAAGCAGCGGCCATGCTTTTGAGCAATGATGCGATTAATGTTGTTGCCGCCACCTCGCTTTATGTCGCGACCCAGCCGATGATAAACCCGAATTTCATAGACAATCCGTGGATTACCGCGATGTTTTTTCTGCCGATAGCGGCAAGCGGCGCTGTTCTTTCCCGCCTTGGCGAACGGCTAGAGGCCCATTTCCATGGGGTTGGGGACGAGACGAAAAGAAGCTTGGTGCCTGTAAAGAGAAAAAATGACAAAACGGAAGCCCCTTCCCTTGCGATAAAAAAATATGCCCGCACGATTTGCGAAGCGTCTTTACAAAATTTGAAGTGGGGCATCGGTGGGCTTTTGGCCGGGGTTGGTCTGGCGGCTGCGTTTGGCGGCGACGCCACGCTGATGAGCTACATGGGCTGTGCGACCCTGCCCTTTTTGGCTCGACAAGTGGATAATTACTGGCGGCATCGAAAGATATTAAAAGGCGCGTATCAGGTGGAAAAACGTGAACCCCGGAAAGAGACACCCGCCTCAATCTTGAGTGTAGCGTCCTCTTTTGTAAGAAACCGCATGCTACCCTTGGTCTGCGACCCGGCCTAGAGCAGATCGTGATTAGGTTGGCGTCCATAGACGACAAACTAAGCGCGTGAATCTGCTCGGCAACAATGAGTTAGAGCCTTTTCCGGCATTAGAAAGGGCTCCAACCTTTTCGGAAAAGGCTCTAGAGTCAGGCCTTGTTTCCTTATTTTTCCTCCCGACCTTCCATCTTGAGTTGCCGTGCGCGGGTCAGGATCGCATTTTCAAGCTGGCTGGCGGTTGTCGGCGAAATAGCCGCATCGGCCCATTTCCCTTCCTCCCCCAGAATTTGGCGGAAAACCGTAACTTTAACGCCGTCAGCGCGTAAATCGCGGTCCAGAATAAAAACATTTAATTTGATGCGTTCATTCGACGCATTCGGCGCGGCGTACCAATCGGTCAGGATAACCCCACCAAAAGGATCCGCCGAGGCGATCGGCATAAAGGAAAGCGTATCCAAAGAGGCCCGCCACAGATAGCCGTTGACGCCGATCCCATTTTGATCGGCTTTTTTCTCATCGCCGCCGAGAATGGCAAAGCCGCCCTTATCGCTAAGCAAGCTGCCGTTTTTGTAGGTCTCTTCACGTTGCTTATCCGAATAGTCGGCTTGCGTCGTAATGCCGCTGTCAGCGCAGGCGCTAAGAACACATAAAAGCGTTGCAGCTACGGCCAAAGAAACCTTTTTGTTAACCAAAAAGCAAGAATTCTGGGCAGTTAAGGAGAATTTTTTCATGAGGATCACGCACCAAAGCAAAAGGGAAGAAGAAAGGCACTAATACCCTTTATGCGCGGAAAATCAACGCTTTGCAAGCAAATCGCACAAGAAGCCTTGTTGCTTTTTCGCCACAGGTTAGCGGTGAGTAGCAAAATCAGAGATAAATGCCTTGTCTGTGCAAAGATGTTGTACCAGATTCAACCCGACGGGGCGATCCGCCCTCAAAGTCAGTTCACTTAACACTAATTGTCCATCCATGAGGGGGATACACATGCGTAAAATTCTCTTGGCCACCACGGCCCTCGTCGCTTTTGCTGGCGCTGCTCAAGCCGCTGAATCGCCGATCCAAGTCACCTTGGGCGGTTCGGTTGACTTCCGCGCTGCGCTTTTCCATGAATCAAACAAGTCCGCCCTGACCGGCGAAACCCGCCGTGACGGTGACTTCCAGACGGAATACGACTTGACCATCGCTGCTGAAGGCAAGGCTGCCAACGGCATCGAATATGGTGCGTTGATCGACATCGACAACGACCGTGACGACTCCAGGGAGGGCCGTACGCCGACGATGGAACAGGCTTATGTCTGGATGTCGGGCGCTTTCGGTAAGGTCCTGATGGGCGACGAACACGGCGCTTCCGATCTGTTCGTTTATGCTCCGACGGTTGGCGAAGGCCAGATCGACGGTTCTTACACGAACTTCACCGACACCGCTTCTTTGGCTCAATTCCAACCCGTCTACTTTGACGCTACGGAAAATTACACAAAGTTTACCTACTACACACCGAAGGTTGGCAATGCTAACCACAAGGTTCAATTGGGTGCGTCTTTTGCTCCAAACGTTGATCAAGGTTCCAACACGGCTCTGTATGACTCC
>JBFWLD010000035.1:0-12458 GCA_050252315.1 Bdellovibrionales bacterium | reverse complement strand
TGTCAAGAAGAATAGGGGGCAGCCTTCAGACTATATGCGCTTTTATATCCTTTATCCCGGAAGATGCCCGGTAATGCTTTGCACGGCGAATGGAATCCGTTCTCGCACAGGCAATCGGTTCAGATGTTTGTTAAAAGCCTCTACATTGCCGCCGAACTGAGACGAGATCCAATGCCCCGTATTTAGTTGAACCTTCATGTAGGGGAAAATGGTTTCCTCACCGCCGATTGGCAGAATAAGCAGGATATGGTAAAGCCCGTTTGTTTTGCATAAGACCTTTCCCTTTTGATATTCCAGCCGACAGGTAAAAGGCCTTCTCGCCTCAGGCCGGGCCAGCCTAATCTCCCGGCATATTTCCTCCGCAGTTTGATAAAGGATTTCTCGCTTTTTATAGGCTCGGGCTTGAGAACGGGTTGGTACGGGCACAACTCGTTTGCTGTGCCCTGTATAGCGAAGTTCCGGAAGGGCCCTGTTTTCATCCCAAAACAACGTGGCCTCCATTTCTCGTCGGGCGCATAACCCGACCGACGAATTCGTGGTTGGCAGTGCGCGGTTTAACGCCAATTTTACGTTTTTTAAAGACGCCGTCCAACCAATCCCACCGGACGGGATATTTTTTGAATAAGGGCTTCAATTTGCTTCCATTTTTTCCGATAGGGTGCAGATGTTCTTGAATAAGGCTAGGGGGCAGAGGCAAATATCCGGCCTCAGGCGAAAAACGAACAGCGGCCTGACGCATGGCAACGGTCAGCGTTACAAGTTCATCGCTGATTTCTTCGGCAGACATGCCGAGGCGCGGTTGATATCGTACGCAGTTATTGTTCAGCCGTTGGACCGCAAGCTCACCGATCCCTTCGGTTAAAATCCGTTGGTGTAACATGGGGCCATCATATTTCATCAGGCGCGAGGTTTCCCCCGTTACTGGATCGGTAATAAGGGGATCGACGAAAATCATTTTACGACGATCAAATCCGGGGGAAAGGAAGGAAACGAAATAATCATACACTTCCAAAAGCGTTCCCAGCCCGCCGGGCCAAGTAATAAACCCGTCGCCTGCACATAAAAGCCCGTCGGTGCGTTCACCATACCGGGCCTCGCCATAGAGATTTTGCAGGCAAATCGCGCGGCCATAGCCTTTTTTGATTCCCTCAAGAATAATGAGTTCTTGTAAGGTCAAAAAACGCCCCAACTGGTCGCTTTCACTAACGCCGCGTACCCATTGCCCCATATATCCACTCTTTTCGGGATTAGATGGATCAGGCATTCCCCCGCCGCTTAAAAGCGCAAATCCAGCGCCATATTTATCCTCCATCTGGCCCATTTTTTTGGTGTAGAGATAAATAGCCTCGCCGATCGGGCCCATATTTTTGAGGTTTCGATGCCCCATAAAACCGCAAACAGCGAAATGTTCGGGCTCTAATTTAAGTTCCTGTCGCAGTTTCGTAGGAACGGACCGCATATTGCGGGTGATGATTTCCATGCCTACGGCGGTGTGTTCATCTAGCCTTCTTTTAAAGCCGTTATTAATCGGCCTTCCAAAAGTTCTGAATTGTGACATTGATTTTTCCTTGTTGTTTTGGACAAAAAGGAAAGGGCAAGACCCGGCATTCGCCTCCCCGAAGCGGGAGACAATGAAGACGTACACGAACGAACCGCGTCAGGCACAGAGTCCCGACCAGCTTGAGAGTTTTGAGAGAGAGAACGTTCGGGGCAAATCCCATTGCCCCCGTCTTCGGTTTGGCGATACAGGGCGGCTCCATTTCCGGTTGTGGAGACGACAAACCAACCGAGCATACTCAGCCCGAACGGGTATAACCGTCTTCCAATCGTTGCAATGAAGCGGGCCAGGTTGGCTAAAAGCTCAAAAAGGCGACTAGCGTCCTGTACTCCGGGGTGGTCCGGTGCGCGCACGCATCGGGACCCTGTTATCTGTATCCCATGAGGAAGGTTAGAAAAGATTTTGCATAAAAATGCAACCCTAAAATTTTTGGCTAACTTTCAGCCTCAAGTAAGCGTTTTTTAATCCCAATACCGCTTGAAAACCCGCCCAAACCGTTGGCCCCGATCACCCGATGGCAAGGAACGATAACCGGCACGGGGTTGGCACCTAGCGCCGTGCCGACGGAGCGCGCGGCTTTGGGTTTGCCGATCCGCGCGGCAAGCTCGCCATAGGTCACGGTTTCGCCCGCGGGAATATCCAAAAGTGCTGCCCAGACTCGATGTTGAAAATCCGTTCCGACCAAAAGAACGGGCAGGGCGTCGATTTTTCTCGGCGGCTTGGTATTTTCTTTAAACAGCGTTTGAGGCCATTGGCCCTTCCATTCGCGGAGGAGCGATGCCGGTTTCTTTTTGTCCAGAAACGCCACGCGGCACAGTTCGGACTGCGCGGTCAGCCCAATTAGAATCGGCCCAGCGCTGCATTCACTTACGCTCCATAAAACAGCATCGGGGGGAATATTCGAAAAAGAAAGGTCGGACATTTGATTCATTCCAAAGATGAGGGTAACGTCGGCTTTCAATCCTACCACATCCGGTGAAACCATGAAGCCCAAAGATATTGAAACTTTTTTCTCTCGCCTTGCCGCCGCTCGTCCCTCGCCGAAAAGCGAACTGAATTACGTCAATCCCTATACGCTGTTGGTCGCGGTTGTGCTGTCGGCTCAGATGACGGATGCGGGCGTGAACAAAGCGACGGCGCCGTTGTTCAAGAAAGTGAAAACACCCAAAGCCATGGTTGCGCTTGGCGAAGAGAATTTGAAAACCTATATCAAGAGCATCAATCTCCTCAATACCAAAGCCAAGAACCTTATTGCGCTCTCGCAAATCTTGCTCGATCGGTTCGGCGGCACGGTGCCACAGGATCGCGACGCGCTCGAAAGCCTGCCGGGCGTTGGGCGCAAAACAGCTAATGTTGTCCTCAACGTTGCGTTTGGCCAGCCGACCATGGCCGTGGATACGCATGTTTTCCGCGTCGCCAACCGCACGGGATTAGCCGCAGGCAAAACGCCGCTGGAAGTTGAAGAAAAGCTTTTAAAAATCGTGCCGGAAAAATGGAAAGTGGATGCGCATCATTGGCTGATTTTGCATGGACGCTATGTGTGCAAAGCTAAAAAGCCGGATTGCGCCACCTGCATCGTACGCGATCTGTGCGCGTTTAAAGAGAAATCCGCATAAAAAAAGAGCCCGGAAAAACTCGCGGGCTCTTTCTTTTTTTATCAAGCGTATCGCTTACGCGCCCTTGGCTGTGTTCTTCAGCTTGGACAACGCGCGGACCTTGACGCGAACGGAAGCAGGCTTCGCAGCCGCCTTCATCATTTCGCCCGTAGCCGGGTTGCGGATCAGCGTGCCAGCCTTACGAGCCGGAACCTTGCGCAACGTGACCTTGAGAATACCGGGGAGCGTGAACTCGCCGATGCCCTTCGGATGAATGGATCCCATCATGATGGTTTCAAGCGAAGCGAGAACGCCAGCGGCGGTCTTGCGAGGAATATCATTTTGCTCGGCGATCAAGGTGAGCAGAGCGGACTTGGTCAGCTTTTCCTTCACAGGGCGAAGGGTTGTCGCTGATTTGCTTGTTGCTTTCTTAGCCATAAGGAATCTCCTAAGGTTGAACAGACTGCTGAAAAAGAAAAGTGGAATCACCTCAGCACTGCTTTATGTGTTAGATGGCTTTTTGCGCCGATGCAATCGACTTTGTGCGAAAAACCGAGGGAAAAACGCATTTTTTTAGGCAGGTGTGCACTTGTTAACCATGGTGTGATTTAGGGCCTGATCGGGGAGATGTAAAATATTTCTGTTCCGGTTTGAAGGCTTTTGAAAGACCAGAAGGCGTGTGTCATCCTTATGTAGGCAGGTCTATATACAATAGAATGAAGATGTAAAACTATATTTTAAAGTAAGTAAGATAATTCTATTTCCGCTTTCTTTATCCAACATTACCTATAGGAGCGGAAAATGGCTTTAATGACTTGGGACAACAGCTATAGCGTCGGTATTCCGTCGATTGACGAACAGCACCAAAAGCTCATGAAGATGATCAATGATTTGCATGATGGGATGGTCGCCAAGAAAAGTCGCGAGGTTTTAGGGCCGATTCTCGAATCACTGGTGACCTATACGGTCGAGCATTTTGACTATGAAGAGAAGATCTTTGCGCAAACGGCCTATCCGCAAACTGCCTCTCATAAACAAGAACATGCCAAACTCAAACAAAGAGCGCTTGAGATTCGCGACCGATTTAAGTCGAGCGCAAGCGGAACCCTGTCGTTGGAGGTTTTGAATTTTCTGCGCGATTGGCTTTCGGGTCATATCAAAGGCGTGGACAAGCAATACAGCCAGCATTTGATCGCTAATAATATTACCTAGGACTCCTTCTCGATCCCTTCGCATATAGACCTTGTGAAGGAAAAACCTTTTCTTTAAATTAAGCGAAGGGGAGTCTTTCCTGAGCTGCCGTCCGGCGGCCCGTTATCTTTTCTTCTCACATATTTCCTAGTGAAAGGAACGCCGATGCATATACCTGACGGGTTTGTTTCCGATCCTGTTAACGCCGCAATGGCTGGCGTAGCAGGTGTTGCCCTTGTTGCCAGCATTCGCGGCTTGCGTCGCGAAAGCCAAGACAATTCTTTTGTCGCGCCGCTTTTGGCGATAGCCAGTACGTTTATCTTTGCCGCGCAAATGTTGAACTTTTCAATCGGCGGTGGCACCAGCGGCCATTTCTTGGGCGCGATTCTAGCGGCAACGCTGGTGGGGCCGTGGGGCGCGTGCCTTGCCTTGAGTTTGGTTCTGGCGGTGCAAGGGCTCTTCTTTGCGGATGGCGGCCTGACGGCGTTGGGCTCCAATATCGTCAATATGGGCGTTGTTGGCGGCATGTTGTCTTATCCTATCCTGCGAAAATTGCGTCGCGCGCTTCCGGATGGATCGGCAGGCTTTTACACGTCTGTTGGGCTGACAAGCTGGCTAAGCATTGTTCTGGCCTCGGCTATTTGCTCTTTTGAACTGGCCTTGTCCGACACCTCGCCTTTGGCAATTGCGTTTCCGGCGATGGTCGGTACGCATGCGATTATCGGACTGGGCGAGGCCGCTATCTCCGTGGCAGCCTTGATGCTTCTGTTCCGTTTCTTCCCTTCGGTGCAGCCGTCATGGGCGAAACTGAGTCCTTCGCAAGCCTCCAGCGTCAATGAAAAGCGGCTCGTCGCTGCAGGCTTGGCCTTGGCTGTAGCTCTGGCAATGTTTGTCAGCCCCTTTGCCTCGGGCTTTCCGGATGGCTTGGAAAAGGTCGCGGAAGACAAAGGCTTTATGCAGGCGGCCTCGGAAGACAAAGTTGTTTGGACGGCCAGTCCGTTTCCGGATTATCAGATTACGTCCATTAAAGCTGAGGGGCTTTCAACAGGCATGGCCGGGTTGGTCGGTTCGTTGTTGGTTTTCGCTTTTGCGATGGGGTCGGGACGCAGTCTTTTGACCGCTCGTAAGTAAACAAAAAAAGATAACGAAAAAACCCGTCGGTATTTCCGGCGGGTTTTTTTTATTTACCGGATGCTTTGGAGAGAGTCGTCAAGGTAGAGGCCAATTTGTCGCGGTACCTCATGGCTTCCTTTTTCTGATCCACTGGACTTTCAAAAGAAAAGACCGTGAAGACATGGTTCGGCGTCATGTAAAAGAGCAGGGCGACAGAGACAGCCTTGTCAGACAAAGAGGTATCTTTGGGCGTACAACTGATCTCAGCCGTGCGTATGCTCATGGCCTTGCTTTCCTTCTTGCGGCCTATCTGCGCGTTATAAATTCCGGGGCAGTGTTTTTTAAGCCCCTGCGTGTGAAGACCTATCATATCATCCAAGCTTTTATCTGCCGGAACCTTCCGCTCGCGCACGCCGCTTAAAATACCGTTCGTGTCCCAAAGGTAATCGGCAGGGCGTTGATCGGCAGGAATATCCTCCATACTCAGCGGCGCAATGTCGGTAAGGCCCGCCGTTATCAAAAGAGCCTTGAGCGTTTCCGGCATCTTTTGTTCGGTCTTGGCCGCCTGTTGATTGACGGAGTTCACATGGGTTTTATTGCAGGCCTCAAGAGCCTTCAGCCGCTCCTTCATATCTGAAAAAGGGAAAACAACGGTATTGGCGTCCGAAGCGACTTCCAGTTTGGTGGACCGTTCAAGTTTTTTCCGAAAGGAGGCATTATTGCCGATTTGGAAAAGCAGCGTTTCGTCGTCCAGCGTAGCGGCTCGGATTTTCCGTTCGGTCCCCGCATTGAGCCGAAGGAGCAAATCGTAACGGGACCCAACCTGAAATTTCCCGTTTGGTATGGTCGTGCCGATATTGATCTGTTTTTTCGGCGAAAAAGCGATCGTCAGCTTGCGCCCGTCCTTATAGGACAGGTCGCTTAAGCAGAAGCCGAACGAGCCGTCCGGTTCATAAACAGGACGCGCCAGACTTTCTTTTGCAGGTTTTTCCTTAGCTAAGGCCTCCCCTGACGGACAGAGGGCGACACAGATCAAAAACAAAGTTAACAAACGGAACATGGTTTTACCTTATGAGAACTGCCTCATATTTTACACAATGGTCTGTTAGGAAGGTATAAGTTTTTTGTATTTTTATACCCAAGCTGATAGAAGGAAGCTCATGACAAAGACTCTCACAATGGCTGAAATAGCCTCGGCTTTGGGCGGGCGGCTGAATGGCGACGGCGCGACGGAAGTTTCCCGTCTGGCGCATCCTGCCGATTTGCGCGGTCCACAAGATCTTGTTTTAGCAACGGATAAGGCCCTTTTGCCCCTTTTAGACGACCCTAAGATCAAGGCGGCGATCATTGCCGAAGGCGCGCAGGCACCGCAGACCTTGTCGGCTTGGATCGAAGTTGGCCGCTCCCGTGTGGCTATGGCAACGTTAACTAAACTTTTTGAAGAAAAAGTTTTTGTTCCCGCCGGAATCCACCCGACAGCCGTGATTGAAGTCGGCGCGAAGATCGAGCCGAACGTGACCATCGGTGCCTATAGCTATGTTGGGGCGGGCGCTCAAATTGGTTCGGGCACCGTCATTCATCCTCAAGCCTATGTCGGCCCCAAAGCTAAGATAGGCCCCGACGGTCTGATTTATTCGGGCGTGCGGATCGGTGCGCGTGTGCGCATTGGGGCAAGGGCGATCATCCATTTCAACGCGACGATCGGCGCGGACGGGTTCAGCTTTGTCACGCCGGATATCGGTAGTGTCGAGGCCGCCAAATCAACCGGCGAAGTCGGTCAGGCAATCAACATTTCGCTTATTCGCATTTCCTCGCTCGGTGCGGTCGAAATCGGCGACGATGTAGAAATCGGCGCGAATACGTCGATTGATCGCGGTACCATCGTTTCCACACGCATCGGACGCGGCACGAAAATCGACAATCAGGTCCAGATCGGCCATAACGTCGTTATCGGCGAAAATTGCATGTTGTGCGGTCGCGTCGGCATTGCGGGCAGCGTCGAAGTCGGCAATCGTGTGGTGCTGGGCGGCGCGGTGGGCGTGGCCGACCACGTCAAGATCGGCGACGACGTTGTCGCCATGGCGATGAGCGGTATTGCCGGGCATGTGCCCGCCAAAAGCGTGATCGGCGGGGCTCCGGCCAAGCCGCGCGCCAAGCTGATCGAGGATATGCGGAAATTGAATCGCATCAACCGCCTGATGGAAAAAGTCGAAGACCTTACCCAACGCCTCGACGCGCTTGAAGGAAAGTAAGCCTTTTGTCCGTGCCTACTATCTATCCCTATGCCGAAGGCATGAGCAAAGGAACCAAGGTTTTGCTGCACGTTTGTTGCGCGCCTTGTTCCTGTGCGATTTTGGAAGGGATGCAAGCCTCTGCTCTTGATGTGACGATCTTTTTTTATAATCCGAACATCCATCCGCAAGAGGAATACGACATCCGCAAGCGTGAAGTCGTCGCCTATGCCCAAAAGCTCGGCATTCCGTTCATCGACGCGGATTACGACACGGACAAGTGGTTCGCCCACGTTAAAGGCCTGGAGCAGGAGCCGGAGCGCGGCCAGCGTTGCACCCTTTGTTTTGAGATGCGCCTAACCCGCACAGCGCTTTATGCCAAAGAAAACGGCTTTCCCTTTATTGCGACGAGCCTGTCCATCTCGCGTCACAAAAATCAGGCCCAAGTCCACGAAGCCGGTCACAAAGCCGTAGCCCAAGTCGGCGACGTTACCTTTTGGGACTTTAATTGGCGCGCCAAAGGCGGCTCGGACCGAGGCGCAGCTCTCGCCAAACAAGAAGGCTTTTACCGCCAAAACTATTGCGGTTGCGCTTATTCATTGCAAAGTCGCAATAAAAAAGATCAATGAAGACCCGGTCGAGCCCACCCCGTACTCATATGAATATGTTGTACGTCGTGAGGTTCTATTTCATTTAACGAAGAGGTTGGGAGATAATCTCCAGCCCATTTGCTGATTTCATCGGGCACGGACAAAAATCTGAAAGTCTTCCCTTTATAACATCGGTATCTATTGACTGCTTGCTGAGATAGGTGAAGCCTGTGGGCAAAGGCAGATGGTTGCGTTGGGGTTTGATTATAGATTGATGGAAGCTGTTCGCTGATTTCGTTGCTATGATCAGATCCTAAAACACGGTCCGTCTGATTTCGGATTGCGCTGGTAATGCTAGTATAATTGGACATCATGTGAGCAATTCTGGGCAAATCAGCCTTTTTCTGGGGTTGAGCGAGGCACCATTGGAGTTGGACAAGGGCTGCATCTGATGTCCCGCGCGCTGGTATCAGTCCTGATTCAAAGCCGGTGTTTCCTATTTCATAAACGCTCATGTCCGCTTTCCCCCCGGCAATTCCAAGAGCCCCAAAAACAGGTATGCCGTGTCGGTTCACGATATTCTTAATAGGATTGAAGTTTTTTGTGCTTGTGCTGCCAATGCCGGTTAATTTGAAAACAATTCCTAAACAATCCACGTCGGCGGCCTGAGGAAGATAGCTTTTAGGGCTGCCAAAAGTTGAGGATTCTATCGTGTGAACAAAACTGAATATCGGTGTGCCTAATTCATCAAGTGGGGAAAGCATAAATCTCCCAGCAGATAGTGGCCCTGTGGCATCTAGAAGATGTTGCTTTCTTCGAGCGGGAGCGAGCCCTTGAGACTCAAAAATGTTCTCAAAAGTTATGCCGAATTTGTCGTGAGAATCCGCCTTTCCAAGAAGTGCGCTTCTTGTAGTCGGCTGAAACGCATCATAGGCGCTTTCATGTGCTTTGATGACATGAGCCCCGTCAATTAAAAGACCGCCGAAAGCGACATAAATGCCGGGGAAATATTTATCGTTCGATAAGGATAACATTGCGTTGAAGGCTAGCAGTAAATTACTCATTGCATCAGTCGGAACTTCATGAATTGAGTTCTGAGCCCCCGTTACAATAATCGGTGTGTAAAGCTGAGATGTTCCTCCCGGTGTCTGAAAGGCTAAATTCAAAGCCGCTGTTGTGGAGGCGAGCGTATCAGTGCCGTGGGTGATAAGGATGCCGTCATAGTCATTTTGAAGGTAGTGCACGATAGCGCTTAACTCTTCCATCATTTCTGCATTCGTATCATTGCTGTCCGCAGTCGAAAGGCGAAGGAAATTAAACGAAATATGTTTATGATGTTTGAGAAACTTGCCAATAATTGATGTGACAGACTTTTCATACTCAGCGGTATTTTCCGGCGGGCGCAATTTTTTTGTTTTTTTGTCCAGAACCATTCCAATGGTTCCCCCCATATGAAGAACAAGGTATCGTTTATGTGAGGACCTCTTGCTTGTTACGGGCATGTCTATCTCCATTAAAAACTAATTTGACTATGATTTTAAAGACTATGTTGATGTTCGTAGGGTACATGATGTCCAATTGTTTTTTATAGAGATTTATTGTTTTCATGATATTTTTATAATATATTTGTAATATTATAAATATTTTGGGGAGTCAGTATGACCGATCAACCTCTAAGTGCTGCACAAATACGAGCCGCTATGAGCCTGTTGCTGTGGGAGAATAGGGACCTCGCAAAGCTTTGCGACGTTTCGACCCAGACCATTTCCAACATCAAGCGAGGTGCGACGCGTGCTCAACCACGCGTGCTTGAGGCTATCCGGAAAGCTCTTGAAACCGCCGGTGTTGAGTTCTTTGATCAAACCGGCGTGCGTATGAAACAAGACGGTGTGGATATTTTTCATGGGAAAGAAGGATTCAAAAAACTTTTTATGCTGATTTTGAGTCAAGTTGAACAATATGGTGGTAAGGTCTATGTCAGCGGCGTGGACGAAAGGCAATTCGTCAAGCATCAGGCTGAGTTTGCCGATGTCTATATGAAGCGTATGGTTCAACTCGTCAAAAAACGTAAAGATATTCAATTTAAAATATTGGTTTGCGAAGGCGACACATATTTTGCGGCATCAAAATATGCCACCTATCGTTGGCAAAGCAAAGAAAGCTATAATCCGAATCCTATCTATGTGTTTGCCGACTATCTGGCTTTGATTTCTTTTCAGGGTGAAAATGCGCCGAAGGTGATTTTAATTCGGTCGCCTGCCTTTGCCGATGCTTATCGTAAGCTTTTTCTAAGCCAGTGGCGTTTGTCGAAGGTCCCGCAGGCGTAAGGACGCATAAGAATCTTTCTTAACCATCTAAAAAATTGACCCATCCTGTTGAGTGTGGCTACACTTATGTCGGAGAAGGGGATAAATCGTATGCTGTCTTTTGAAGACTATGATGAATTGTGGGCGCGTCCGACAGGCTCCCAAGCCCCAGACCTTCCGACAGGCAAAGGCACAAAGGTCATTGTAATCGACGGCGCTTTTTGGGCCGAGCACCCGGCCTATGCCTCTACGATTGATAACGTATGGCGCGTTCCGCCGGTTCCGACTCTACCGGCACATCAGATGCACGGCGCCGCCGTAGTCTCCTTATTGACGGCGGTCGCACCTGAAACGAAAGTCGATTATCTTGAAACGCGTATGGGGTGGTGGGACAATGTGGTTTTTAATGCGGCGCGCCTTCATCAAGGCGGCGCTGTGGCCAGAGATTCGGCGCTTTATTATCTTTCGTGTATTAAAAAATCAGGAAAAAGCCTGCCGGAATGGACGGAAATTTATGCACGGAACACCTTTTTATCCGCCTTATATTTTGCGCGAGACAAAATAACAAAAGGACATTCCGTTGATGCGGTAAGCATGTCGCAGGGATGGGCCAATCCACAGTTATTGAAGTTGCAGCGTGATACATATTATCCGGACCTGAAGATGCCCGCGTTTTATTGGGATTTGAAAGAAGCTTTTTCCGAAAAAGCCTTTGAGATGCTCGGCTGGTTTCACAGACAGAATATACCTGTTTTTTCCTCGTGTAGCGGGCTTCAAGACCTTTTCCTTTGCGACAGGTCGGGTCCGTTGATTTGGACGAAGGACAAAAAGGCCGAACTGGGATACCTAAGCCAAATCGAAAAAAGCGGAAGCATTGGCCTCGGTGTAGCGGACAGAAGGGTCGCGTGTTTTAGCGAGAAAGAAGTTCGCCTTTGGCGAAACCTGTTTTACCGGTCGCGCGGCGGCGGGGTCAGTTGGGCTATTCCGCATCTAGTCGGAATGTTTTTGCTGGCCCGGCAAAAGGCTCCAGATATGACCTACGCCCAATTTGCACCGATGGTTCGTCAGTCGGCTCGGATGACGGAGTTTGGGGAAGGGCGCGTTCTCCCTACGGTAAGTCTCGAAGCTTATGGTAAAAAACTGAACGAGTTACCCCTCGTTCATGAGTTGTCCTAAAATAAAGTGGATTGGTTATAAAACAAAAGCGACGGGAATGGCCGTCGCTTTTGTTTTATAAGGCGTTTAATCCGCCATGATGCCGCCATTGGGCATCATGTTGTCTGCCGGAGGCGCACCGTGAGCGGCCTTGTATTTTTTACGTTCACAGTCATTTTGCTTCGCGCCTTTACAAAATTGAAGCATAAAGCCTTTGCAGGCAAGGTTCTTAGTGGCTTGATATTTCTGAAAAAAGCCACATTTATCAATGTTTTCACAGTCCATAGAGGGCTCCTTTTTAGGTTATCGCATGCGATAGCATGCGGGCGCGGATCATGCGCTTGAATCTTTGCTAAAAGGTAAAAAAGCCGATAAGTTTCAAGGCGTTGAAGGTACTATTTTGGTCTTATATCCCTCCAACGAGCCTTGCACGGAAAGCAAAGCCTTTTCCTTGCATGTGGGGAGTTCATCTGTCATAAGCAGCACCAACGAAAAGCGTTGTTCACTGCCGGAGATAGTCTGTTGCTGGATGAAGTAAGCGTTTTTACGCGCGGTTTGGTACTAGGGTTAATGGTGGCGGCTCCGGTTGGGCCTGTCGGATTGCTGTGCATCCGTCGGACGCTTCGTAAGGGTTTGCTCAACGGTTTTGCAACAGGGTTCGGGGCGGCGTTTGCGGATGCCTTATTCAGCGCGGTGGCGGCCTTTGGACTGGCAACGAT